>NZ_JBJJTJ010000070.1:0-796 GCF_054177765.1 Modestobacter lacusdianchii
GGTGAATTCACGGGGTGGACGCAACACCGTCGTCGTGGGCCGTCGACAGTAGCTTGGCCATGGCTTCGGCTGGGGTGTCCCAGCCGAGGGTTTTGCGTGGGCGGCCGTTGAGTTCATCGGCGACGGCGGCAAGGTGCTCGGGGCTGTGGGTGGAGAGGTCGGTGCCCTTGGGGAAGTACTGGCGGAGCAGGCCGTTGGTGTTCTCGTTGCTGCCGCGCTGCCAGGGTGAGCGGGGGTCGCAGAAGTAGATCGGCAGGTCAGCGGCGACGGTGATCTCGGTGTGCCGGCGCATCTCCAGGCCCTGGTCCCAGGTCAGGGAGCGGCGCAGGGCCTGGGGTAGGCCACCGATCTGGTCGATGATGGCGTCGCGGACGGCGATGGCGTCGGTGGGGCCGGGCAGGTGCAGCAGGATGGTGAACCGGGTGGTGCGCTCGACCAGGGTGCCGATGGCGGACTTGTTGCCCTTGCCCAGGATCTGGTCGCCTTCCCAGTGCCCGGGGACGGCACGGTCGTCGGCCTCGGCGGGGCGTTGGCTGATCATGACCTTGTCCGGGATGCGCCGGTCGGGATCGGCGCGGCCATCGACCCGTCGGCGGGGCTTGCGGATCGCCCGTCCGGTCCGCAGGCAGGCGGCCAGCTCGCGGCGCAGTGATCCGCGGCCTTGCACGTAGAGGGCCCGGTAGATGGTCTCGTGCGAGGCGCGCATCTCCGGGTCGTCGGGGAAGTCGCGGGTGAGCCGGGCCGCGATCTCCTCCGGAGACCACTTGCTTCCCAGGTCCGCCTGCACCCGGTCCCG
>NZ_JBJJTJ010000071.1:0-585 GCF_054177765.1 Modestobacter lacusdianchii
GCCGGTGGCCCAACCCTTGTGGAGGGAGCCGTCGAAGGCGGGATCGGCGATTGGGACGAAGTCGTAACAAGGTAGCCGTACCGGAAGGTGCGGCTGGATCACCTCCTTTCTAAGGAGCACTGGCCGCCACATGCGTGTGGTGGTCCAGAGCCGTGCGCGGACCGTGAAGTGCTCTCAATCTCGGGGGTGCTCGGGTGTTCGTGACGGAGCTCGAGGGTGGAACGCTGACCAGTTCGGCCTGGTGCTCAAGCTTGCTGCTCGTACGGCGCTCGCTGCTCTTCGGGGTGGTGGGTGTGTGGATCGTGGTGGGTGTGGGTGGTCTGGTCGTAGGCACGCTGTTGGGTCCTGAGGGAGCGGGCCCCCCGTGGTGGGGGGTGTGTTTCTTCTGCGGAGGCTCACTGGATGTCGTACCGCCCGGGGTTGCTCGGGGTCTGGCGGTGTCGGGGTGTGGGTCATTCTCCGTACTTTGAGAACTGCACAGTGGACGCGAGCATCTAGTAGTACTCAAGTATCTGGATGCCTGCGCTGATCCGCGTACTGCTCATCTGGTGGGTCGTGCTCTCTTCGGGGGGTGGGGCCTGTGTT
>NZ_JBJJTJ010000072.1:0-569 GCF_054177765.1 Modestobacter lacusdianchii
AACACAGGCCCCACCCCCCGAAGAGAGCACGACCCACCAGATGAGCAGTACGCGGATCAGCGCAGGCATCCAGATACTTGAGTACTACTAGATGCTCGCGTCCACTGTGCAGTTCTCAAAGTACGGACGATCACCCACACCCCGACACCGCCAGACCCCGGCAACCCGGGCGGTACGACATCCAGTGGATCTCCGCAGAAGAAACACACCCCCACCACAGGGGGCCCGCTCCCTCAGGACCCAACAGCGTGCCTACGACCAGACCACCCACACCCACCACGATCCACACCCTCCGAGAAGGGCCGTACGAGCAGCAAGCTTGAGCACCAGGCCGAACTGGTCAGCGTTCCACCCTCGAGCTCCGTCACGAACACCCGAGACCCACCACAGTTGGTGGACCTTCACGGTCCGCGCACGGCTCTGGACCACACCCACGAGGAGTGCGGCCAGTGCTCCTTAGAAAGGAGGTGATCCAGCCGCACCTTCCGGTACGGCTACCTTGTTACGACTTCGTCCCAATCGCCGATCCCGCCTTCGACGGCTCCCTCCACAAGGGTTGGGCCACCGGC
>NZ_JBJJTJ010000073.1:0-523 GCF_054177765.1 Modestobacter lacusdianchii
AAGAGACTTGAGAAGAGCTGTCCCTAGTACGAGAGGACCGGGACGGACGAACCTCTGGTGTGCCAGTTGTTCCGCCAGGAGCACTGCTGGTTGGCTACGTTCGGCAGGGATAACCGCTGAAAGCATCTAAGCGGGAAGCTCGCTTCAAGATGAGGTCTCTCACCGGGTCAACCGGGTAAGGCCCCCGCCCAGACCAGCGGGTTGATAGGCCGGAAGTGGAAGCGGCGCAAGTCGTGGAGCTGACCGGTACTAATAGGCCGAGGGCTTGACCACTCAACACCCAGCTACTTGATGTGTCTCGCGTCCACTGTGTGGTTCTGAACGTACGGAACCCACCCCCCTTTCACAGGCCCTATCGGGGCGTGTGCGGTGTGGGGGTGGGGGACAAGTTCACAGCGTTACGGCGGTCATGGCGAAAGGGAAACGCCCGGTCTCATTCCGAACCCGGAAGCTAAGCCTTTCAGCGCCGATGGTACTGCCCGGGGGACCGGGTGGGAGAGTAGGACGCCGCCGGACACAACTC
>NZ_JBJJTJ010000007.1:0-190427 GCF_054177765.1 Modestobacter lacusdianchii
CCGGGTCCGATCGGACCCGGGCCCCGCTGCTGCGGTCGGTCAGTACCAGCCGGTGGACTTCGAGTGCGACCACGCGCCGCACGGCGAGCCGTAGCGGTTCTCGATGTAGATCAGCCCGGCGTCGATCTGCCGGTAGCCGTCGGAGGTCTTGGCGATGCCGGTGCCCGCCCAGGTGGAGTCGAGGAACTGCGGGATGCCGTAGGCGGTGCTGCGGGGGTTCTGCGCGTTGGGGTTCCAGCCGCTCTCCTTGCCCCACAGGGCCTCCAGGCAGGAGAACTCGCTGGCGTCCCCGCCGAGCTTGCCCAGCGCGTAGTCCTGGAAGGAACCACTGCCGGACGACGCCGCGGCGGCGGGCCGGGGGGAAGCCGGCTTCGGCGCGGCGGGCTTCGCGGCCGCGGCGGCGGCCTCGGCAGCGGCCTGCTCGGCGGCGCGCGCCTCCTCGGCGGCCTTGGCCTCGGCGGCCAGCCGGGCCTCCTCGGCGGCCTTCGCCTCGGCGGCGAGCCGGGCCTCCTCGGCGGCCTTCGCCTCCAGCACGGCCTGGTCGGCGGCGGCCTGGGCCTGCACGGCCGCGGCCTGCTCGGCCTCCCGCTGGCTGCGGTTGGCGGCCAGGTCGCCCAGCCGCTCGGTGAGCGCACCGTCGGTCAGGGCGGTCTCGGTCTGCTGCGAGCTCAGCCCGAGCCGGTCGGCGATCACCACCGACTGCGCGGCGGGCTCGGCCTGGGCGTCCGGCTCACCGGCGATGAACACGTTCACCGCGATCGCGCCGGCCGCGGCGACCGCCAGGTACAGGGTCGGACGACGCAGCCCACCCGGGGACAGCCGGCGGCGGGGCGCACTGCCCGACGGGACGGCCATGACCTCGGTGGCGGGCTCGGCGGCCGGTGCGATGACCTCGGTGGCCGGATCCTGCGGGGACGACGTGTGCGCGGTGGTGCGACGGGACATTGAGAGAGGGGCTCCGTGGGTCTTCCGCGGCCGCCTACCGGGTCAGCTGACGGGTTCGGGCGGGAAGTCGCCCTACCCGGCCGGGCACGTGCCCGGACGGGATTCACCCCAGTGGTGCGGTGGGTCCCCGGCTCGCTGCGTGCAGCGACTCGGCGGCATCCGGTGCGGGCTCCCCGGCTGGGGACCTGACGTCCGACCGGACCTGGCCAACGTAGAGGCCGTTACCGGGGCGTGACAATGCTCGGCGGCCGATTTCGTCGTGACCTGACACGCGTTGCCCAGGACGGCGAGGTGTGGCACGCCCCCTGGGGCTGGTGTGACGGATGTGCCGCACCGCTCAGGGCAGCCGCCACACCGTCGTCCGGCGCACCTGGCCACCGTCGGCGTCCGGGACGTCGTACTCGGCCTGGGCCAGCAGGCCCTCCTTGGGCACGTAGGCCCGGCCCGGGTCGCCGAGCAGCACGGTGGCCCCGCGGAGCCAGGCCGCGCCGAGGAAGGGCAGCACCCGGGCGGTCATCTCCCGGTCGTAGCAGACGTCGCCGGCCAGGACGACGTCCACCGCGGGCTCGTCGTCCAGCACGTCGCCGGCGAGCTCGATCCCGGCGACCCCGTTCACCTCGGCGTTGAGCGCGACCGCGGCGTGCGAGTACGGGTCGACGTCGCTGGCCAGCACCCCGGCGGCGCCGGCCTGCAGCGCGGCGACCGCGACCAGCCCGCTGCCGGCGCCCAGGTCGAGCACCCGCCGGCCGGCGACCAGCTCGGGGTGGTCGATGACGTGCCGGGCCAGCGCCTGCCCGCCGGGCCAGGCCGCGGCCCAGAACGGCGGGTCCTGCCCCGCTCCCCCGCCCTCGGTCTCCATCGCCTCCCACAGCGCCACCACGTCGTCGGCGACGTGCAGCTGGACCTCCGGCACGAGCGTCGGCCGGGCGAGCCGGGTGTGCGCCCGCAGGAAGTCGGGGCTGATCCGGGTCGGCTGCTCGGCCACCGGCTCAGTGCTTGCGGTCGCTGCGCACCACGGTCACCGGGCAGGGTGCGTGGTGGGTGACCTGGTCGCTGACCGACCCGAGCAGCAGGCCGGCGAAGCCGCCGCGGCCGCGCGCCCCGACGACGAGGACGTCGGCGCCCTCGGCCGCCTCGATCAGGGTGCGGACCGGCGCGGCGTGCACCACGTGGCAGGTGGCGGTCGCGGCCCGCTCGGCGCCGAGGGCGCTGCGGACGTCGGCCTCGAGGTCGGCCTGCACCGCCTTCTCGTACTCGCGGATCGGCGGCACGTAGCCGGGCTCCCAGCTGGCCGGCTGGGGGGCGGTGGCGATCCGCCAGGCCCGGACGACGTGCAGCGGCCAGGAGGCACGCTCGGCCAGCGCGGCGGCCCACTGCAGCGCCTGCTGGGCGCAGTCGGAACCGTCGTGACCGACGACCACGCCGCCCTCGACGACCGCGCGGGTGGACACGTCGCCGTCCGCCGCGGTCAGCTCCGCCGCCGCCTCGTCCAGCTCGCCCGAGTGCACCGCTCCGCCTGGCTGGTCCGTCAACGTCGTCTCCTGTTCCTCGGTCCCGGTCGTGCCAGGACGCCGTCTGTCCTGCACAGCCTGTCCTACTGCCCTGCGGAACGGCGCGACCGGACCGGCGGTTCCCCTGTCCGGGTCAGTCCCGGACGACATGGACGGCGGCCTCCTCGGCCGACGCCGCGCCGCCGTCGACCCCCTCGTCCTCGGCGTACAGCTCGTCCTCGCGGTCGGCCAGCCCCCCGTCGGCCAGCCCTCCGTCGGCCGGGCCTCCGTCGTCCGAGCCCCCGCCGTCGGCGAGCCGGCCGGCGCGGTCGTCGCCCACCTCGTCGTCGAGCAGCTCGCCGTCGGTGTCGCTGACGTCGCCCAGGCCGTCACCGTCGTCCCGGCCGCCGTCGGGCAGCTCGCGGGCCAGCCGGCCGGAGAGGCTCTCGCCGGCCTCCTCCTCGCGCTCGGTGGTGCCCCAGTCGTCGGAGGCCCAGGGGCGGTCGGCCGGTGAGAAGCCGGCCGCGTCGTCGTCGGTCTCGACGTCGAGGGTGTCGGAGACCGCCGCGAGGGTCTCCTGGTCGGTGCCGTCGTGCTGGTTGCGCATCTGGGTGCTCCTCCGTCGTCCTCGGTGCTGACCCGGGCGCCGCGGTGAGCCCGCCGACGCAGTGTGCCCTCCCCGACACCCGGCGGCCAGGGGTCTCGGATCGCGCCCCGGGCCGGTCTGGCCTTGACTGATCATGAGCCGGCACGCGCCGGCAGTTCAACGAGTGATCGAGGAGGAACGGCAGCCATGGAGCACTTCACCATCGCCACCGTCGCCGAGCAGAGCGCCGACTTCCGTCGGGTGCTGTGGACCGGCGAGCACACCCAGCTGGTGATCATGACGATCCCGCCGGGCGGGGAGATCGGCGAGGAGGTGCACGAGGTCGACCAGATCCTGACCTTCGTCAGCGGGACCGCCAAGGCCAAGGTCGGCGGCCAGGAGAAGAAGGTCGCCCAGGGTGACCTGGTCGTCGTCCCGGCCGGGAAGAAGCACAACTTCGTCAACGACGGGGTCAACCCGCTGGTGCTCTACACCGTCTACGGCCCGCCGGAGCACGCCGACAAGGCGGTGCACAAGACGAAGGAGGAGGCCGACGCCCTCGAGGAGGCCGGCAAGGACGAGCCGCCGACCTCCGACTGACGGCAGCGCTGCGGGGTCGGGCAGGGTGTCGGCGTGATCTCCCAGCCCGGCATCTACGCCCTCGGCACCCCCGAGCACTGCTACCTGGAGCTCGACCTCGAGCCCGGCCGCACCGCGGAGGAACTCGTCCGCGGGGTGGCCGGGCTCACCGGGCCGCTGTCGTCGACCGGCGGGGTCAACCTCGTCGTCGGCTTCCGCCCGGAGCTGTGGGCCTCGGTCGCCCCCGACGACTCGCCGGCCGACGCGGCCGGCTTCACCGAGGACGTCGTCGGCGCTGGGCGCTACCGGATGCCGGCCACCCAGCACGACGCCTGGGTGTGGGTCGCCGGCGGCAACCGGACGGCGGTGTTCGACAACGCCCGCGCGGTGCTGGCCGCGCTGGCCGGCACCGCCACCGTGGGCACCGAGATCACCGGCTGGCTGTACCAGCACGACCGCGACCTGACCGGCTTCGTCGACGGCACGGAGAACCCCTCGCTGCTGACCGCCGCCCGGGTGGCCGCCGTGCCCGACGGGCAGCCCGGCGCCGGGGCGAGCGTCGTGCTCTACCAGGTGTGGCGGCACGACAGCGCGACCTGGGAGTCGCTGGGCACGTACGGCCAGGAGATGAACATGGGCCGCACCAAGCCCGACAGCGTGGAACTGCCCGAGGACGTGATGTTGCCCAGCGCGCACGTCGCCCGCACCACCCTCGAGGTGGACGGCGAGGAGAAGCAGGTCTTCCGGCGCAACGTCGCCTACGGCGGCGTGACCGACCACGGGACGGCGTTCGTCGGCTTCGCCCAGGACCGCTGGCGGCTGCACGAGATGCTCCGCCGGATGGCCGGGGCGACCGACGGCATCCGGGACGGGCTCACCAGCTACCTCACGCCGCTGAGCGGGGCCTACTACACCTGCCCGTCGGTCGACGCGCTCGCCCGCTTCGCCCCGCCGGACGAGGACTGAGCCCTCCGGTGACCGACCCGGCCGACCGCGGGCCGCGCGAGCCCGAAGGTGGTGACCCGGCCTGCTGGCTGGACCAGGTGTGCCCCGCCTGCGGCCGGCTGACCGAGCGGACGGCGGAGGGGCGCTGCGCCGCCTGCGGTGAGCCCTGGGACTGAGCTCCCAGGTGTCGGACGGCTCTGCCGGGTACGGGTGCAGGGAACGACCACCGACGCGCTGAGGAGTCCCCATGGCCCATCCCACCGTTGCCCGGCAGCTCGTCGAGATGCTCCGGGACGCCGGCGTCGAACGGATCTACGGGGTGGTGGGCGACAGCCTGAACCCGATCGTGGACGCCGTCCGGCACACCGACGGGATCGAGTGGGTGCACGTCGCCAACGAAGAGGGTGGCGCGTTCGCCGCCGCGGCCGAGGCGCAGGTCACCGGGAAGCTCGCCGTCTGCGCGGGCTCGTGCGGGCCGGGCAACACGCACCTGGTGCAGGGCCTGTTCGACGCGCACCGCAGCGGCGCGCCGGTGCTGGCGATCGCCTCGCACATCCAGTCCCAGGAGATCGGGATGGCCTTCTTCCAGGAGACCCACCCCGAGCGGATGTTCCAGGAGTGCTCGCACTGGTGCGAGGTGGTCACCCCGAAGCAGATGCCGCACAACCTGCGGGTCGCGATCCAGACCGCGATCGGCAGTCGCGGCGTCTCGGTCGTCGTCCTGCCCGGTGACCTGGCCGCGGAGGAGTCCGGGGGCGCAACCGTGCCCAGCGCGATGGTGTCCGCCCCCTCCCCCGTGCGTCCGCCGGCCGAGCAGGTGCAGGCGCTGGCGGACGCGATCAACGCCTCGGGCACGGTCACGCTGTTCTGCGGTGCCGGGTGCGCGGGCGCGCACGACGAGGTGATGCAGCTGGCCGGGCACGTGCTGGCGCCGGTGGGGCACGCGCTGGGCGGCAAGGAGGTCATCCAGTACGACAACCCCTACGACGTCGGGATGAGCGGGCTGCTCGGCTACGGGGCCGCGCACAAGGCGACGCACGAGGCCGACCTGCTGGTGCTGCTGGGCACCGACTTCCCCTACGTGAACTTCCTGCCGCAGGCGCGCACGGTGCAGGTGGACGCCGACGCGGCCCACCTGGGCCGGCGCACCCCGATCGAGGTGGCCGTGCACGGGGACGTCGGGGAGACCATCCGGGCGCTGCTGCCGCTGCTGGAGCGCAAGACCGACCGCCGTTTCCTGGACCAGATGCTGGGTGAGCACGCCGAGTCGCTGGAGAAGGTGGTGGACGCCTACACGGACCGGGTGGAGAGGATGCGCCCGATCCACCCCGAGTACGTGGCCGCGCAGCTGGACGACCTGGCTGCGGACGACGCCGTGTTCACCGTCGACACGGGGATGTGCAACGTGTGGGCGGCGCGCTACCTGACGCCGAACGGCCGGCGGCGGGTGATCGGTTCGTTCCGGCACGGGTCGATGGCGAACGCGCTGCCGCACGCGGTGGGCGCGCAGTTCGCCGACCGCGGACGGCAGGTGGTGTCGATGAGCGGCGACGGCGGGCTGGCGATGCTGCTCGGTGAGCTGATCACGGTGCGGCTGCACCGGCTGCCGGTGAAGATCGTGCTGTTCAACAACGCCTCGCTGGGCATGGTGAAGCTGGAGATGCTGGTCGACGGCATCCCGGACTTCGAGACCGACCACGAGCCGACGGACTTCGCCGCGATCGCGGCGGCGGTGGGCATCCCGTCGATGCGGGTGGAGGACCCGGCCGCGGTGCGCGACACCCTGGCCGAGGGGCTCTCCCGGCCGGGGCCGGTGCTGATGGAGTTCGTGACCGACGCGAACGCGCTGTCCATCCCGCCGGCGATCACCGGTGAGCAGGTCCGTGGGTTCGCGACCTCGGCGTCGAAGATGGTGCTGGGCGGGGGCGTCGGCAAGATGATCGACCTGGCGCGCGCCAACCTGCGCAACGTGCCCCGCCCGTAGGTCGCGCCGGGCGTCGGCGCGCCTGCGGTTCGCGGGCTGCCGGGTGCGCGCACCGCCGGTCGGTCCGGTGGGCGGGCCGTTCGACGGACCGCGCTCGGACGACCGACCGCGACGCACCTGGCCGTACCCAGCCAGGTCGGGCCCGGGGCCGGCGCGACATGGCGCCGGCGGTGCGGCCGATGACCGGACGGAACGCTGGGGCGGCGGCCGGGGTGGGCCGCCGGCTCACGGCCGGGGTGGGCCGCCGGCTCGCGGCCGGGGTGGGCCGGCGGCTTGCGACTCAGGCGGCCGTGCTCCGGACGATCACGGTGCCGTACCAGCTGGTCAGCAGGTGGGCGCGGACCGAACCGGGCAGCGCGCCCCAGCGGAGCAGCGCGGCCCGGGCCGGGAGCGCGCTCGCCGCGGCCAGCTGGCCGAGCTCGCGGACCCGCTCCGGTCGCGGGCTGTGCGGACCACGGTCGTGCAGCCCGGCAGCCAGCTGACTGTCGAACGCGGCGAGGATGTCGGCCTGGTGCGCCGGGTCGAACCACTGCGGGCTCCGCGGCGAGCCCTCTGCCAGGTGATGACGGGTCACGCTGCTCTTATCGGCAGCGGCGGACCCCGCTGCGACTCGACGTACGCGCGGACCGGCCGTTCACCACACCAGTCACATCCGCACCGCTGGTCTCGACGTTGGACCGGTGTGCTGGTCAGGACGACGGCGGGTCCAGGGCCCGCGGTGGCGGCAGCCAGCGCACGAGCCGGGCACGCCCCGCCGATCCGCGCGGTGGCAGATGGCCCAGTTGAGCGCGGGCTCCGCCCACGGCGAACCGGTCAGAACGGTGGCGGGTCGTCGGCGTCGGGTGGCGCGCCGGCGCCGATGAGCTGGGCGGCGGCGGGGAGTCGGAGGCCGGGTGGTCGGGTGGTGCGGGTGACGCCGGAGGGCGTGGTGACGTGCAGGGTGCCCTCGGGGGTCATCCGGTACCGCCAGCCGGGAGCGTGGGTCTTGAGCCGGTGGTGCCGGCGGCACAGGCAACAGAGGTTGGCGCAGTCGGTGGCGCCGCCGTCGCGGTGGGCGCGGACGTGGTCCAGGTCGGTGCGGGCGGCCGGTCGACGGCAGCCGGGATGCCGACAGGTGCGGTCCCGGGCCTGGACGAACCGGCGCTGCGCCGGGGTGGGCTGGTACCGGTCGACCGGCGGTGGCCGGTCCAGCACCGCGCAGCCACAGTCGGTGCCCGGCGCATGCTGCACACAGCCGCGGCGGGCCAGCCGCTCCAGCTCCGGGCGGGTGACGGTCGCGCGTAGTGCGCCGGTGTGCGGGTCAGTGAGCGAGATGCTCAACGTGCCACCGGCCGGGGCCTGCAGCCCACCCGGGCACAGCGCGTCCAGCTGCTCTAGCAGTTCCCGCAGCTGGGCGGCGGTGATCGGCGCCCCGTCGACTGTCGCGGCGTCCGCATCGCCGTACGCGCCCGGGCCCTCGTGCCCGCTCGGGCTGCCGTGCACGGTCGGGCTGCCGTGCGCGCGCGGGCTGCCAGGCCCAGTCGCGTTGCCGTGCGCGGTCGGGCTGCTGTGCGCGGTCGGGCCGGTGGCGAACACCGGTAGTGGGGCCAGCACGGTCAGGTGTGCGGTGACCGGTTCCCGGGAGCTGTCCCACGGGCGCAGCACCAGATCGGCCAGCACCATCGTCCGCAGCTGCCCGACCGGCCGCGCCTCACCATCGGCCTTGGCCATCCGGGCGTAGCAGTCCACCGCCTCCCGGCACGCCGCAGCCACCGGAGCCGGCAACGTCGCCGAGAGCTCCGCCATCCCATCCGGGAGCCCGCGCACGGTCACATCAGCCAGCCGCTCGGCCTTCTTCCGCCGCCGGTCCGCCGCCGCCTCATCCACCGCGATCAACGCCGCCGCCACCCGCTCCTGCAAACGCCGCGGGGTCTCCCCCGCCCGCGCCCACCCCAGCGCCCGCGCCTCCACCTCCCCCACCACACCCGGGGCGACCACCCCACCGGCGTCGGCCGACTGACCACCCAGCGCCCTGGCGATCGCGTGGGCCCGCGGCGGGTCGATCAACGAATCGGCCAACGCCGCCCACGTGGCCGGCAACTCGTGCACCAGCACCAGCGACCGCTCCGCCAGCACCGTCGCCGCCGACCGCGACACCCCGCCGATCACCGCCAGCTCATCGGCGAGGAACTCACTCACCCCCACCGGCACCCGATCCGGCACCCACCCGGCCACCCCGTGCCCGGGCTGCTCCTCGGTCAGATCCGACTCCACCGGCCGACGGCGGGCCAACTCCGCCACCACCGCCGCCTCGTACGCCGCCAACTGCGCCCGCACATCCGCGATCGACGCCAGCTCACCAACCAACCCCGCATCGTCGAACCCCGCCGGCTCCAACACCTCCGACAACCGGCTGCGCCGCCGACGCACCCCCGCCGGCAACGGCGGCAACGGCTGGGGCGCCGACCGGCGGGCACGCGACACCGTCACCCCCACCCCGAACCCGCCGGCCTCGAACACACCCCGAACCTACGGCCGGGGTACGACAGTTCCCGCAGCTCGCCGGAGGCCACCATGACGGCGCTGAGCGCAGTTCGGCGGTCCTGACCAGGGGTGCGCTCGAGCGTCGGTTGTGCTGCAGCGTCGCCGACGGAGCAACGCCAGCGGTGCCGCCGTCGAGCGGGACGGCCGGCCCGAGGAAGCCCCCGTCCGGGTGGCCACCGCGTGCCTCACCTGACCAGTGGTGCCGCCGGCGAGCAGGACGTCCAGCCCGAGGACGTCCCGCGCCCGAGGTGACCACCACTCCCCCAAGGCCCGCGGCCACCGCCCGTCGATGAGGGCTCAGCCCGTACGGCACCTCGACGAGACGACACCTCCAACGGGACGATCTCCTGACAGGACGACGCCCCGGCTCGAGCGCGTCGCGACGGACCGAGCACCCAGTCGGGGCGACCGTCCGGAGGAGACGTGCCCCGGGCGCCGGGCCGGTCGACGTCCCGGGTCCGCACACCGGGAGGTACCAGCACGACGCCGTCCCGACAAGACGACAAGACGACATGCCGACAAGGCGACGTGTCGACAGGACGACGTCCCGACGAGCCGACAAGCCGACGTCTCGACGAGGCGACATGGCCACGAGGCGACTCGGGACGAGCCCGCACACCGCCGGCCGAGCGTTCACCCCGCCGTCCACCCGGTGGCGACCGCTCGGAGTCGAGCGACCCCGAGCCCGCGGTGGTGCGTCAGAGCCCGCCGGCCACCCGGAGCACCGCGCCCGTGCAGTAGGCCGCCTCGTCGCTGAGCAGCCAGGCGATGGCCGGGGCGATCTCCTCGGGCTCCCCCGGACGCCCCATCGGCACCCGCGCGGTGACCCGGTCGAGCCGGCCGGCGTCCCCGGCTCCGGCGTGGATGCCGGTGCGCACCAGCCCCGGGGCGACGGCGTTGACCCGCACCCCGTCGTCGGCGAGCTCCTTGGCCAGCCCGACGGTCAGCGCGTCGACCCCGGCCTTGGCCGCCGCGTAGTGCACGTACTCGTGCGCCGAGCCGAGCGTCGCGGCGCTGGAGGAGACGGTGACGATCGACCCGCCAGATCCGCCGCGGCGCCGGGACATCAGCTGCGCCGCCCGCCGGACGCAGAGCACGACCCCGAGCAGGTTGACGTCCAGCACCTGGCGGACGACGTCGACCGGGGTGTCGGCGAGGTCGCCGAGGTGCGCGGTCAGCCCGGCGTTGGCGACCAGCCCGGTCACCGGCCCCAGGACGGCGGCTGCCGCGAAGAGCGCGTCGACGTCCTCGGGCTCGACGACGTCGACGCGCACGGCGACCGCCCGCACGCCGAGGTCGTGCGCTGCGGCCACCACGTCCTCGGCCTCGACGCGGCCCGACCGGTACCCGACGACCAGGTCGTGGCCCTGCCGGGCGAGGTGGACGGCGGTGGCCGCACCGATGCCGCGGCTGCCGCCGGTCACCACCGTGACGCGGCGGGACGGGGTGGACGGCGTGGGCGGTGGGGTGGACACGCGGTGATCCTGCCGCGCCGCGGGCCCGGACTGTCACCCCCGCCCGGCAGACTGCGCGACGTGGACAACAGCCCCGAGGCCGCCTTCCGGCGACTGCAGCCGCTGCTGGTCGAGGTGCGCGACGCGCTGCTCGGCGGCCTGACCGTGAGCCGGGAGATCCACGCAGCGCACGGCTGGCTGCCCGCGGCCGACCGGCACCTGGACCACCAGCTGGTCCGCCGGGAGGCGATGGAGCGGCTGCGCCCCTACGCCGAGCACGACGACCACCCCTTCGGCACGCAGCTGGAGCTGGTCGACCCGGGCAACGAGAACCTCGGGTTGCCGATGAGCGGGCTGATCCTGCGCACCCCCACCGAGGTGCTGCGGGTGTGGCACTCCGACGACGGCGAGCTGCCGGCCGCCGACACCCAGGGCCTGCGTGACTTCTACCGGCAGGCGCCGGTCGCCCAGCAGCGCCTGCAGCTGGCGATCGACGGCGCTCCCGACCTGCGCCGGCGCGACCACCTGGCCCTGCTGTGGGCCGACGCACGCACGCCCGGTCGCGAGCCGGAGCTGGTGCGGTTCGACCTCGTGCGTCCGCGCGACTGGGCCGGGCGCCGGGTCGACGTCGACTGGAGGGTGGGGCTGCTCGACCTGCTCGGCAGGCGCGCGGCCTGACCCTGCGGCCGCCGGGCATCGAGAGGGCGCACCCGTTGTCCTGGCCGGCGATCCCGACACCCCGGCCGAGACCCCCGAGGAGACGTGGATGGTGTCTGCCACCACAATGGCCCGGTGCACAGAGGACGGAACGTAGATCCCGGTATCGCGCGGTCGTGGCTGCTGGTCAACGGCGCCCGCACGGAGCTCTTCGACGAGGCGATCGAGTCGCGCGCCGACCAGGTCGTGCTCGACATCGAGGACGCCGTCGACCCGGCCCGCAAGCCCGGCGCCCGGGCGGACGTCGCCCAGTACCTGGGCGATCCCGAGAAGCGGGCCTGGGTGCGGATCAACGACCGCTCGACGGAGTTCTGGTCCGACGACGTCGACGCGCTCAAGGGCATGCCCGGCCTCGCCGGCGTCATGCTCGCCAAGACCGAGGCCGCCGAGCACGTCACCGAGACCTACGACCGGCTCGGCGGTGCCACCCCGGTGCTCGCGCTGGTCGAGTCCGCACTCGGCATCGAGGAGGCCGTGCGGATCGCCTCGGCCCGCGGCGCGTTCCGGCTGGCCTTCGGCAGCGGTGACTACCGCCGCGACACCGGCACCAGCGCCGACGACCTGGCGATGGCCTACCCCCGCTCCCGCCTGGTCATCGCCAGCCGGGTCGGCGGCCTGCCGGGCCCGATCGACGGCCCCACGGTGAGCGCCAGCCACCCGATCCTGCGCGAGCAGTCGGCGCTGACCGTCTCCCTGGGCCTCACCGGCAAGCTCTGCCTGCAGCTGGACCAGCTGCCGGTGATCAACGAGGTCATCAGCCCGGCGCCCTCCGACGT
This sequence comes from Modestobacter lacusdianchii, assembly GCF_054177765.1. Taxonomy (NCBI): domain Bacteria; kingdom Bacillati; phylum Actinomycetota; class Actinomycetes; order Geodermatophilales; family Geodermatophilaceae; genus Modestobacter; species Modestobacter lacusdianchii. The sequence goes on from NZ_JBJJTJ010000007.1 coordinate 12,000, forward strand.
CGCCTGGGCCCGGGACTTCCTCGCCGACTTCGAGGCCCGGGGCCAGGTCATCCGCGACGGCAGCGACCTGCCCCGCCTCGGCCGCGCCCGCAAGATCGAGAAGCTGGCGACGGCGTTCGGCGTCCAGCCCGCCTGACCCAGCACCGCGGACGGCCCTCCTCCCCTCCGGGAGGGGGCCGTCGGCGTCTCAGGGCGCGCGGACGGCGACGACCACCGTGGCCGCGAGGTCGTCGTCGGTGACCACCCGGGCAGCCAGGCCCGCCGCGGCGCACAGCGCGCGCGTCCGGTCCGCCTGCTGCCGGCTGGTCTCGATCAGCAGCGCACCGCCCGGTGCCAGCCAGTCCGGCGCGCCGGCGACCACCCGGCGCTGCACGTCCAGCCCGTCCGGTCCGCCGTCCAGCGCCGCCCGCGCCTCGTGGTCGCGCGCCTCGGGCGGCATCAACGCGATCGCCTCGGTGGGCACGTAGGGCGCGTTCGCCACCAGCACGCCGACCCGCCCCTGCAGCGACCCGGGCAGCGGGTCGAAGAGGTCACCGCACCAGACCGCACCGGGCACGTTGCGGCGCGCGCAGCGGACGGCGACCGGGTCGACGTCGGCGGCGTGCAGCTCCACCGCCCCGACGGCCGCCGCGACAGCTGCGCCGACGGCGCCGACCCCGCAGCACAGGTCGAGCACGACGGCGCCCGGCGCGGCCAGCGCCACGGCCTCCCGCACCAGCAGCCGGGTGCGCTGCCGGGGCACGAACACGCCGGGCTCGACGACGAAGCGCAGGCCGCAGAACTCCGCCCAGCCGACCACCTGTTCCAGCGGCTCCCCCGCCACCCGCCGCGCGACCAGGTCGTCGAGCTCGACCGGTGACGCGGCCGCCTCGGCCAGCAGCGCCGCCTCCTCCTCGGCGAAGACGCAACCCGCCGCCCGCAGGCGGGCGACCACCGCGGGTTCGGAGGTGTCCATGAGCGTCGAGTGTGCCGCCTGGCAGACGGAACGCGATCGCACCGATACGGTGCCGCCAACGGCAGCGGACCCGAGGGGTGGGCGTGGAGCAGCGCGGTGTGGCGTTCCCGGCCTTCGTGGCCGAGCACGAGGAGCGCCTGCGCGGTACCGCGCTGCTGCTGGCCGCCGACCCGGTCGACGCCGACGACCTGCTCGTCGCCGCCCTCGCCGGGGTGCACCGGTGCTGGCGTCGCCTCGACTCCCCGGCCGCCGCCGTGGCCGACGCGCGGGCCGCCCTGGTCGCCGGTGCCCTGGGCCGTTCCGGGCTCCCGGCCCGCGGGCTCGTCACCGACCTGCAGGACGAGGACGGCGACCGGTGGCTGCAGGCGCTGGCCGAGCTGGACCCGCACACCCGCGCGGTGACCGTGCTCCGGCTGCGCGAGGCCCTGGACGAGGACGCCACCGCCGCGCTGCTGGGCTGCTCCGCCGCCGAGGTCGGTGCCACGCTGGCCGCCGCCCTGGACGTGCTGAACGCCCTGCTCCCCGACGACCCACCGGACGAGACCGCCGACCGACCGTGGCCTGAGCAGCCGCCGGCACTCGACCATGACGACCTGCAGGCCACCCACCGCCGGCCGGACATCCCAGCGCCCCAGCCCACGCCGGCCACCCTCGCCGGTGACGTGGACCCCTACGCCGCCTACCGGCGGCCGGGCACCCCAGCGCCCCAGCCCACCACGACCACCCTCGCCGGTGACGAGGACCCCTACGCCGCCTACCGCCGACCGGGCACCCCAGCGCCCCAGCCCACCACGACCACCGCCGCCGGCGACCAGGACCCCTACGCCGCCTACCGCCGGCCGGGCACCCCAGCGCCCCAGCCCACCACGACCACCGCCGCCGGCGACCACGACCCCTCCGGCAACCACCACCACATCACCGCCTGGGTTCACCGCCCACAGGTCGGCGCCGTCGTCCCCGCCTCCGACGCCGACCGGGAGAACGACCCCGACGCCATCTACCGGCGGCCGACGTGACCGACGACGTGGCCCGGGCAGTGGCCGCCCGGCTCGAGCAGCTCGCCGCCTCGTGCGCTCCGGCCGACGACACCGCCGCCCGCGCGGTCGCCCTCGACTCCCGCCGGCGGCACCGCGCCGCACGCTGGGTCGCCGGCGCGCTGGCCGTCGTCCTGCTGGGCACCGGGGCGTCGCTCGCCCGGTCGGCCGTGGCCGAGCCCCCCGCTGACCGCGCCGCCGCCCCGGCCAGCTGGACGCCGTTCGTCACCCCGCCCCCGGCGCTGTACGACGTGCCGACGCGCGGCTCCCTCGCCGGCGACGAGGAGTTCCTCGCGGCGATGGCGGAGGCCAGCTGGTCGGGCTCGGACGACGAGGTGCCCACCTGGGGTGCGCCAGCACCCGTGCCGGGGACCCAGCGGGTGGTCTACGCCGCCGACCTGCCCGGTGACCAGCGCTGGGCGGTGGTCATCGCCCAGTCCGGCGCCGAGTGGGCCTGGGCGTGGTTCACCGGCCCACGCGGCGCCCAGCCGGCGAGGATGACCCCGCTGCTGAGCTCCCTGCCGATCAGCGGGCGTGATCGGCTGGCCCTGCTGGACACCCCGGAGGACGCCGGTCCACTGGTCGTGCTCGCCGAGCCGGGCCTGACGGCCGAGTACTCGCCGAGCCTGGACCGGGCACCGGACGGGCAGCTGGTGCGCGACCACGACCCGCTGCGGACGGTCGACGGGGTGCCGGTCGGCGTGGTGCCCGCCCCGCTCACCTGGACCGCCGGGGAGGTGCGGCTGACCACGCCGGACGGCGGGCAGCTGCCCGTCTCCCCGATCATGGCCCGGCAGCCGGCGTCGTGGCCGGTGTACCCGACGGGTGAGGTCGACGAGGCCCTGGTCGCGCCGTGCCTGGAGGCGCTGGGGCTCCCGGTGGAGTTCCAGGGCGACGGCTTCGGGCTGAGCTGGGGCTCCGACACCGGCGACCTGTCCAGCGCGGAGCAGGCCGCCCAGGAGGAGCGCATCGCCGCCTGCTTCCGGGCCGCCGAGCGCTGATCGGCTCAGAGCTGCCGGTACACCGCGTCCGGGACGTCGGTGACGAACATGTGCCCCGGCGCGTGGGTGATCGCGAACGGCGGGCGAGAGGCCATCAGCGCCGCCTGCGGGGTCACCCCGCAGGCCCAGAACACCGGCACGTCGCCGTCGGCGAGCTCGACGGGGTCGCCGAAGTCGGGGCGGGCGAGGTCGGCGATGCCGAGCGCGGCCGGCGACCCGACGTGCACCGGGGCCCCGTGCACCTGCGGCATCCGGGCGGTCACCTGCACCGCGGTGGCCACCAGGTGCCCCGGTACCGGCCGCATCGACACGACCAGCGGCCCGGACAGCCGCCCGGCCGGCCGGCACTGCCGGTCGGTGCGGTACATCGACACGTTGCGGCCCTGCTCGATGTTGCGCACCGGCACCCCGGCGTCCAGCAGCGCGGTCTCGAAGCTGAAGCTGCAGCCGATCAGGAAGGCGACCAGGTCCCCGGTCCACAGGTCGGTGACGTCGGTGGGTTCACCGACGAGCTCGCCGTCCCGCCAGACCCGGTAGCGCGGCAGGTCGCTGCGCAGGTCGGCGCCGGGGGAGAGCGCGGTCTCCCAGGAGCCGGCGTCGGTGACGTCGAGCAACGGCACCGGCTGGGGGGTTGCGCTGCCCGAACAGCAGCATGTCCCAGGCCCAGTCGCGGGGCAGCACGACGAGGTTGGCCTGGGTGTGCCCGGGCGCCCACCCCGAGGAGGGGACGGCGAGCCCGGACCGGAACGCGGCCCGGGCGGCAGCGGGGTCGGCGGCGGGGACGAGGGTGGTCACGGGGTCCTCCGGTTCCGGGTGGGGGTGGTCACGGGGCGGTGCGGACCAGGTCGCGGTGGGCGGCTCGCAGCTCCGCCTCCGAGTCGTGCAGGTAGGCCTCGAGCTCCTTGGCCGCCTGCTCGACCTCGCCGGCGGTCAGCAGGTCGAGCAGCGCCCGGTTGCGGCTGACGTAGGGCTCGTGCAGCCGCTGCGGGACGGCGACGGCGTGGAAGGCGAGCCGGAGCTCGGCGAGCAGCCGGGCCGTGGTCTCGTCGATCCGCCGGCTGCCGGCCAGGGCCACGAGGTGCTGGTGGAAGCGCATGTTGGCCGTGCCGGCAGCGACCCAGTCACCGCGCCGGGCGGCGTCCTCACCGGCGGCGACGTCGTCGTGCAGCGGCCGCAGCCGGACCGGGTCCAGCCCCTCGAGCCGGCGGACGACGTCGCACTCGATCGTGCGCCGTAGCCGGTACAGGTCGACCAGGTCGTCCTCGTCGAGCTGGGGCACGAAGACCCCGCGGTGCAGCCGGTGCACCAGCAGCCCCTCGTGGGTGAGCAGCCGGAACGCCTCGCGGAGCGTGTTGCGGCTGACGTGCAGCACCTCGACCAGCTGCTCCTCCGAGAGCCGGGTGCCCGGCGGCAGGTCGCCCTCGATGACCCGGGAGCGCAGCAGCTCGGCCACCCGCTCGGCGGTGCTGGAGCGGTCGAAGCTGCGCACCTCGTGCGCCACGGTGCGCAACCAGGCGGTGTCGGCGGGCGCGGGCATGCCGCCATCCTGCCGTCTCCTGGTGTGTCCGCGCAGTTGAATGTCGTGCGATCCCCTTGAAGGATTGTTCAACAACTCCCTAGGTTCGACCGCCAACAGCTCCACCCGTCGCCACCGCAGGTGGCCCCCTCACCCGAACCGGGAGCAGTCATGGCCGCCGAACCGCAACGCAGCCCCGCCGAGCCGTCCACCGCCCCCGGCGGACGGCTGGCCTCCAGCACCCGCTCCACCCTGCTCGGCGCGATGTTCCTGATGGCCACCTCGGCCATCGGCCCCGGGTTCATCACCCAGACGACCACCTTCACCGTGCAGCTGGGTGCCGCGTTCGCCTTCGCGATCGTCATCTCGATCCTGATCGACATCGCCCTGCAGCTGAACGTCTGGCGGGTCATCGGCGTCAGCGGCCGGCGCGCCCAGGAGCTGGGCAACCTGGTCGCCCCGGGCCTGGGCTGGGTGATGGCCGCCTTCCTGCTGATCGGCGGGCTGGTGTTCAACATCGGCAACGTCAGCGGCGCCGGCCTGGGCACCGACGCCATGCTCGGCCTCGACCCGAAGCTCGGCGGGGCGCTGTCGGCGCTGATCGCCATCGGCATCTTCCTGAGCAAGCGGGCCGGGGTGGCGGTCGACCGGATCGTCGTCGTCCTCGGGCTGGTGATGATCGTGCTCACCACCTACGTCGCGATCACCTCCGGGCCGCCGGTGGGCCAAGCGCTGCGCAACGTGGTGCTGCCCGAGGAGATCGACGTCCTGGCGATCACCACGCTGGTCGGCGGCACGATCGGCGGCTACATCGTCTACGCCGGCGCCCACCGGCTGCTCGACTCCGGGGTCTCCGGCCCCGGCCGGGTCCGGGACATCACCCGCGGCTCGGTCACCGGCATCCTGATCACCGCGGTCATGCGGGTGGTGCTCTTCCTGGCGATCCTCGGCGTGGTCACCGGCGGCGCGGCGCTCGACCCGGCCAACCAGGCGGCGTCGGCCTTCGAGCAGGCCGCCGGCGAGGTGGGCCTGCGGGTGTTCGGCATCGTGCTGTGGGCCGCGGCGATCACCAGCGTCATCGGCGCCTCCTACACCTCGGTGTCGTTCGTGACCTCCCGGACCCGGACGTCGGACCGAACCCGCACGCTGCTGGTCGTCGGGTTCATCGCGTTCACCTCGCTGGTCTACGTGCTGATCGGCACCGCGCCCACCACGCTGCTGGTGTTCGCCGGGGCGTTCAACGGGCTGCTGCTGCCGATCGGCATCGCCGTCCTGCTGTGGGTGGCCAGCCGCCGCACCGACCTGCTCGACGGCTACCGCTACCCGCGCTGGCTGCTGGTCATCGGCTGGGTCGCCTGGCTGCTCACGCTGTACCTGGCGGTCAACTCGATCCGCCCGGTCATCGACCTGTTCGCGTGAGGGAGGCTGGACCCATGACCCGGATCGACCTGAACTCCGACCTCGGTGAGGGCTTCGGCCAGTGGACGCTCGGCGACGACGACGCCCTGCTGGGCGTGGTCACCAGCGCCAACGTCGCCTGTGGCTTCCACGCCTCCGACGCCTCGATCATGCGGCGGGTGTGCGCCACGGCCGTCGAGTCCGGCGTCGCCATCGGCGCCCAGGTCGGCTACCGCGACCTGCCGGGCTTCGGCCGCCGGTTCATCGACGTCGAGCCCGAGGCGCTGACCGCCGACGTCGTCTACCAGATCGGCGCGCTGGAGGGCTTCGCCCGGATCGCCGGCGACCGGGTGCGCTACGTCAAGCCGCACGGCGCGCTGTACAACGCGATCGTGCACCACGAGGAGCAGGCCGCCGCGGTGGTCGCCGCCGTCGTCGCCTACGACCGCACCCTCCCGGTGCTCGGGCTGCCGGGCTCGGCGTGGCTGCGGCTGGCCGCCGAGGCCGGCCTGACCGTGGTGCACGAGGCCTTCGCCGACCGCGCCTACACCCCGCAGGGCACCTTGGTCTCCCGGCGGCTGCCCGGGGCGGTGCTGCACGACCCGGCCGAGATCGCCGCCCGGTGCGTCGCCATGGCCGCCGGCGAGCCCATCCGGGACGTCGAGGGCGGCGAGCTCACCCTGCGGCCGGGCTCGATCTGCGTGCACGGCGACACCCAGGGCGCCGTCGAGATCGCCCGGCAGGTGCGCGCGGCGCTGACCACGGCGGGGGTCGAACTGGCCCCCTTCGCCGCCTGATGCGCCTGCTCCCCAGCGGGAGCGCCGCCCTGCTGGTCGAGCTCGACGGGCTGGACGACGTGCTGGCGCTCTACGCCGCGCTGAGCGCCGACCCGCCGGCCGGCGTGGTCGACGTCGTCCCGGCGGCCCGCACCGTGCTGCTGGTGACCGACCCGGCCGCCACGACGCTGGCCGCGGTCGCCGACGCGGTGCGGGCGACCACCCCGCGGCCGGACGCGCAGGCCGCCGGCGACTCCGTGGAGCTGCCGGTGCACTACGACGGCGCGGACCTGGCCGAGGCCGCCGAGCTGCTCGGCCTCACCCCGGCCGGGCTGGTCGAGCGGCACACCGGCGCGGAGTGGACGGTGGCCTTCTGCGGGTTCGCCCCCGGCTTCGGCTACCGCACCCAGCCCGCCGGGGCCTGGGACGTGCCGCGCCGGGCGACCCCGCGCACCAGGGTGCCGCCCGGCTCGGTGGCGCTGGCCGGGGAGTTCAGCGGCGTCTACCCGCGGGAGTCACCGGGCGGCTGGCAGCTGATCGGCCGCACCGACGTCGCGGTCTTCGACCTCGACCGGGAGCCCGCCGCCCTGCTCCGCCCGGGCACCCGGGTGCGTTTCACGGCGGTGCCCCGATGAGCCTGACCGTGCTGGCCACCGGCCCGCTGACCACCGTGCAGGACCTCGGCCGGCCGGGCCAGGCCGCGCTGGGCATCGGCCGCTCCGGGGTCTGCGACCGGGCATCGGCCGCGCTGGCCAACCGGCTGGTCGGCAACCCCGCGGACGCCGCGGTGCTGGAGGTGACCTTCGGCGGGCTGGCCGTCCGCGCCGAGGCCGACCTGCTGGTGGTCACCACCGGCGCGCGCTGCCCCGGCGCGCCGCACGCCGCACCGGTCGTGCTGCACCGCGGGCAGGAGCTCCGGCTGGGCCCGCCGGTCAGCGGGCTGCGCACCTACCTCGCCGTGCGTGGCGGCATCACCGTCGAGCCGGTGCTGGGCTCCCGGGCCACCGACGTGCTCGCCGGCCTCGGCCCACCGGTCGTCGGCACCGGCGACGTCCTGCCGGTCGGCCCACCGGTCGACCCCGCGCCGGGGGTCGACGTCGCCCCGGTGCCCGAGCCGGCCGCCGGCGAGCTCACCGTCACCGTGCTGCCCGGCCCGCGGGCCGACTGGTTCGGCGACGCCGGCTGGGCCGGGCTCACCGGGCAGCCCTGGTCGGTCACCAGCGAGAGCAACCGGGTCGGCCTGCGGCTGGACGGCGCCCCGCTGGACCGGTCGCGCTCGGGCGAGCTGCCCAGCGAGGGGATGGTCCGCGGCGCGCTGCAGGTGCCGCCGTCCGGGCTGCCGGTGCTCTTCCTCGCCGACCACCCGGTGACCGGCGGCTACCCGGTGATCGGCTACGTGACCGACGCCGACGTCGACCGGTGCGCCCAGCTCCGGCCCGGGCAGGCCCTCCGGTTCCGCAGCCGCTGAGCCACCCGAGCACCGGCCGGTGCGGTGATCGCGGTCGTGGCAGAGTCGGGCCCTGCCCCGCCGCTGCGCGACCACCCGGAGGCCCCGCTGTCCGCCCGCCCCGCCCCCTCGCCCGACCGGCGTCGTCCGCGATGACCGTCACCGAGCTCGGCCGCGCGAGCGGCCCGCACGGCGAGGTGGCGCTGCGCCGGCGCACCACCGACGACGGCGCCGCCCACCTCGAGCTCGTCGTGGACGGCGTCTTCGCGATGGACGACGTCGACACCTCCACCGAGGAGGCGCTGGCCACCGAGACCCTGGCCCGCTGCCCCGGTGACGGGCTGCAGGTGCTGGTCGGCGGGCTGGGCCTGGGCTGGACCGCGGCCACCGCGCTGGCCGAGCCCCGGGTGGCCGTGGTCGACGTGGCCGAGCTGCAGGCGCCGCTGGTCGAGTGGGCCGGCCGCGGGCTGCTGCCCGCGCTGCCCACCAGCGACGGGCGGCTGGCCCTGCACGTCACCGACGTGGCCGACCACCTCACCGCCTCCCCCGGCCGCTACGACGCGGTGCTGCTCGACGTCGACAACGGCCCGGCGTTCCTGGTGCACCAGGCCAACGCCGGGCTGTACTCCGACGCCGGGCTGGCCACCGCGCTCGCCGCGCTGCGCCCCGGGGGCGTGCTGGCGATCTGGTCCAGCGACCCCGCACCCGAGCTCGCCGACCGGCTGTCCGGCGTGCCCGGCGCCGTCGACGTCGAGCACCTGGTGCTGCCGGTCGAGCGCGACGGGCGCCGCTACGAGTACGCGGTCGTGCTCGGCCGGCGCACGCCGTGAGCGGCCGGCCCGGGAAGAGCGCCGAGCGCTCCCGGCTGCCGCTGTGGCTGGGGCCGACGGTGGCCGGGGTGCTCGCCGCGGTCGCCGCGCTGCTGCTGACCCGCATCCGGCCCACCAGCGGCTGGCTGACCCACCTGTGGCCCGGCGACCAGGACGCCGCGTCCACGCTCTTCCAGGTGGTCACCACCTCGGTGATCACGGTGACCACCCTGACGTTCAGCCTCACCGTGGTGGCACTGCAGCTGGCCTCGCAGCAGTTCTCCCCCCGCCTGCTGCGCGAGGTCACCCGCGACCGCGTCTCCAAGAGCGTGCTCTCCACCCTGACCGCGGCCTTCGTCTTCCCGATCGTGGCGATCCGCCAGCTGGACAGCGGCTCCCCGGTGCCGACGGTCAGCGCGCTGCTGGCGCTGCTGCTGGGCATCGCGGGCTTCGCCGCCGGCCTGACCTTCATCGCGCACATGACCCGGCTGCTGCGGGTGGACACGCTGATGCTCAAGGTGCACGACGAGACCCGGATCGCGATCGAGACCTTCTACCCCGACCACGACGAGCCGCTCGACGACCCCGACCAGCTCGGCCTGGACCAGTCCGCGGGGCAGCTGGTGCACGCGACGGACAGCGGCTACGTGCGCTCGGTCGACGTCGAGCGGCTGGTGCGCGCCGCCCGGCAGCACGACGGGGTCGTGCGGATCGAGACCCGCCCCGGCGACCACGTCGTCCGGCGCACCCCGATCGCCACCCTCTGGGCCGGGCCCGGCCGCGACGTCCCCGGCGGGTTCGCCGACGAGGTGCGCCGGTCGATCGACCTGGGCTACGAGCGCACGCTGGACCAGGACGCCGGCTTCGGCTTCCGCCAGCTGGAGGACATCGCGGTCAAGGCCGTCTCCCCCGCCATCAACGACCCGGTCACCGCCGCCACCGCCCTGGGGCACATGGGCGACCTGCTCAGCCGGATCGTCGGCAGTCGCCTCGGCCCCTCGGTGCACCGGGACGGCGACGGTGCCGCCCGGGCCGTCGTCCCCGACCGCGACCTGCAGTACTACCTGGAGCTCTCCTGCGGGCAGCTGCGCCGGTACGGCAGCAGCGAGCCGACGGTGCTCACCTCGATCCTGCAGATGCTCCGCGACGTCGCCGTCTCCTGCCGGGACGACCAACAGCGCGCGGACATCGCCCGGGCGGCCGAGAACACCGTCGCGCAGCTGCCCGATCAGGCGGCCGAGGACGACGCAGCGGCGGTCCACGACCTGCACCGCCGGGTGCGCTGCGCGCTGGACGGCGACCTGGTGGCCGCCTACGCCGACCGCGCCGGGGAGAGCCGGTCGACTTGAGCGGTCAGCCGTCCTGGCGGGGGGCCGCCGGGTAGGCCGATCCGCCCCGCAACCGGGCACGGGCCGCGGTCACCAGCGGCACCAGGACGACGCCGTCCCGGGCCAGCCGCGCCCGCAGCTGCCGCCGGTGGCGGACCACCCCGACCAGCCCGATCGCCCAGAACAGGTACTGCACCGCGAAGGCCGCCCGGAACGCGTCCAGCGAGTAGTCGGTGGAGCTGCCCGGGGTCAGCGCGTCGAGCACGAAGCCGATGGCCAGCACGGTGCACAGCGAGGCGAAGAAGCCCCCGACGTTGACCACGCCGGTGGCGCTGCCGGACCGCTCGACCGGGTTCTCGGTGCGCGCGTAGTCGAAGCCGATCATCGAGCCGGGGCCGTTGGTGCCCAGCACCAGCACCAGCACGACCAGCAGCCACAGCGGTGCCGGGCCGGGCCAGAGCAGGACGACGGTCCAGATGGCGGCGGTGACGGTGAGGATGCCGAACACCAGGTTGGACCGGCGCAGCGGCCACCGGCCCACCAGCTGGCCCAGCAGCGGGCCGAACGCCATGCCGACCAGCACCAGCAGGGTCAGCAGCCCCGCCGCCGTCCCCGCCGGGAGGCCCTGGCCGACGGTCAGGAACGGGTAGCCCCACAGCAGCGCGAAGACGGTGCCGGAGAACTGGGTGACCAGGTGGGTGTACAGGCCGATCCGGGTGCCCGGCTCCCGCCAGGCGGCGGCCAGGTTCTCCCGGACGGCGTCCAGGCCGGCCACCGACGGCGCCGGCGTGCCGGGCGGGGCGTCGCGCAGCGCGACGAGCACGAGCACGCCGACCAGCACCCCGACCGCGGCCGCGCCGAGGAACGTCGGCGTCCAGCCGGCCGAGTGCAGCAGCGCGACCAGCGGGTAGGCGGCCACGATCTGCCCGACCTGGCCGAGGATGCCGGTCAGCTGGGTGACCACCGGCACGGTGCGGCCGGGGAACCACAGCGGCACCAGCCGCAGCACGCTGATGAACGTCATCGCGTCGCCGGCGCCGACCAGCACGCGGGCCGCGATCGCGGTGGGCACGCCGTCGGCCAGCGCGAGCACCAGCTGGCCCGCCGCCATGGTCGCCGCACCGGCGACGATCATCTTCCGCGACCCGAACCGGTCCAGCGCCACCCCGACCGGCACCTGCAGCCCGGCGTACACCGCCAGCTGCAGCACCAGGAACAGCGAGATCGCCGACGCCCCGGCGGAGAACCGCTCCTGCGCCTCCACCCCGGCGACGCCGAGGGAGGCGCGGTGGAAGATCGCGACGGCGTAGGCCACGAGGCCGATCAGCCAGATCACGTAGGCGCGGGACGGCGTCCGGATCGCTGGTTCGGTCACGTACAGGGACGACACCCCCCGTCCGTCAGGTCTTCCCGCCGCCGCCGGTGAGTTCCCTCACCGACGGCGCGTCCCACCCGGCACGCCGATCGCCCCGTGCCGCACGCCCCGTCCCCCACGTCCCGTCCCCCGCGTCCCGTCCGGCCGTGTTCGCCAACACGGCCGCCGCCCGGCCCGGCGGTCAGCCGGTGAGGACGGCCCAGCCGTGCGGCTCGAGCCGGACGGCGTCCCGGCTCACCGTCGCCGCGCCCGCGAGCAGCTCGCCCACCCCGGCCGCCGGCACGGTCGCCGCGGTGTCGGCCAGGTTCAGCGCCACCACCAGGCGCTGGCCCTCGCCCGCCACGGCGTAGCTGAACTGCCGGTTGTCCCGGTGCAGCGGGGTGGTGCGGGCGGTGTGCAGCCAGCGGTGCCGGCGGCGCAGCCCGATCAGCTCCTGGTGCAGCCGGTACGTCGGCTCACCGAAGGGGGCGAGCTCGTCCGGGGAGTCGGGGAACGACGGCCGGACGGCGTCGTCCCCGCCGGCGCGGTCCTCCTTGACCCCGGTGAAGGCCTGCTCGTCACCGGCGTAGACCGACGGGGTGCCACCGACGGTGAACAGCACCGCCAGCGCGTGCGGCAGGTGCCGGGCGTCGTCCAGCCGGCTGGCGATGCGGGTGACGTCGTGGTTGCCGACGAAGGTCAGCGGCGCGAACGTGTCCAGGAACCCGTCGTGCCGGCCGAGGGCGTGGGCGAGCTCGTGCAGGTTGCCGTCGTTGAGCGAGCTCCAGATCGCCTTCCACAGCTCGTACTGGGTGACCGCGTCCATCGTCGACTCCCGCACCACCTGCGCGTAGTCGCCGTGGATGACCTCGCCCACGAGGTAGGCGTCCGGGTGCTGCTCGCGCACCCGGGGCAGCACGGTCGCCCAGAACGACGCCGGGACGGCGTAGGCGGCATCGAGCCGCCAGCCGTCGGCGCCGCGGTCGAGCCAGTGGGTCATCACCTCGGTGACCCAGTCGGCGACCACCGGGGCGGAGTGGTCGAGCGCGACGAGCTGGCCGTGGCCCTCGAAGGTGTCGTACTCCGGGACGACGCCGGGCTGCCACCCCTCCGGCCAGCGCAGCCGGAACCACGCCGCCGAGGGCGCGTCGGGCCCCCGGTCGACGACCGCCTGGAACGCCGGGTGCTCGCGGCCGACGTGGTTGAACACCCCGTCCAGCAGCACCCGCAGACCCCGGTCGTGGGCGGCCGCCACCAGCTCGTCGAAGTCGGTGTCGTCACCGAGCCGCGGGTCGATCCGGCCGTGGTCGACGGTGTCGTAGCCGTGCGTGCTGGAGGCGAACACCGGGCCGAGGGCCAGGCCGTTCGCGCCCAGCTCGACCGCGTAGTCCAGCCAACCGGTCAGCCGGTCCAGCCGGTGCGTGACGACGTCGGTCGCCTCGCGTTCGGCGCCCACGAAGCCCAGCGGGTAGACGTGCCACCACACCGCGTCCTGCACCCAGTCCGGCATCCCGCTCCCTCGACATCGACAGCCCCCGACGCCGGCGACGCTACCCACCTGCCGCTGGGCGGGAGCCGCACCCCGTGGATGGTGCAGCCTGCAACTACCGTGGGACGACGTGACCACGCCTCCCGCTCCCCCGGCCCGGCCGGCGCTCGTGCCGGTGCTGCTGTTCCTGGCCATGCTGGTCGCGGTCATCAGCAGCCTGGGCGCCCCGCTGATCCCGGCGATCGCCGAGGCCAACGACGTGCCGGTCAGCAGCGCCCAGTGGTCGCTGACGGTGACCCTGCTCGTCGGGGCGGTGGCCACCCCGGTGATCGGCCGGCTCGGCGACGGGCGGCACCGGCGCACCGTCGTCCTCGTGGTGCTGGTCGTGGTGCTGGTCGGCAACGTGCTGGCCGCCCTGCCCCTGGGGCTGGGCTGGCTGGTCGCCGGCCGGGCGCTGCAGGGGCTGGGCCTGGGGCTGACCCCGCTGGCCATCGCCACCGCCCGCACCGCGCTGGCCGGCGAGCGGTCCCGTTCCACCGTGGCGGCGTTGTCGGTCACCGTCGCGGCCGGGGTCGGGCTGGGCTACCCGCTCACCGGCGCGATCGCCCAGGTCGGCGGGGTGCACGCCGCCTTCTGGTTCGGCGCCGCGGCCAGCGCGCTCGCCCTCGCCGCCGCCGCGGTGGTCTACCCGCCGTCCCCGGAGGTGGCGCCCCGCCGGCTGGACGTGCTCGGCGCGCTGCTGCTCGGCACCGCCCTGGCCACCGGCCTGCTCGCCCTCGGGGAGGGCGAGACCTGGGGCTGGACCTCACCCGGTGTGCTGGGCCTGTCCGCCGTCTCCCTGGTGAGCCTGGTGGCCTGGGCGGTCTGGCAGCTGCGCGCCGCGGCGCCGCTGGTCGACCTCCGGCTGGCCCGGGGCCGCGACGCCGCCACCGCACACGGCGCCGCCCTGCTGGTCGGGCTGGCGAACTACCTGCTGCTGTCCTCGGTGCCCCGGCTGGCGCAGGAGCCGGCGTCGACCGGCTACGGGTTCGGCACCTCGATCGTCGTCGCCGGCCTGGTGCTGCTGCCGTTCTCGCTGGCCAGCTTCACCGCCAGCCGGGTGGCCCGCCGGCTCGACCGGTTCGGCGGGCCACGGCTGGTGCTGCCGGTCGGTGCGGCGGTGCTGGGGGCCGGCGAGCTGCTGTTCGCCTTCGTCCGCGCGGACCTGTGGCAGCTGTTCGCGGCCATGGCGGTGGCCGGCTTCGGCGTCGGCACGGTGTTCGCCGCCCTGCCCGGGCTGATCGTCGCCGCCGTCCCGGCCGGCGAGACCGGCAGCGCGATGAGCCTCAACCAGGTGCTGCGCTACATCGGCTTCGCCCTCGGCAGCGCGCTGAGCGCGACCGTGCTGGAGGCGGTGACCCCGGCAGGCGCGACGTTCCCGCCCAGCAGCGGTTACACCGCGATCGGCCTGATCGGCGCCGCCGCCTGCCTGGCCCTCGGCCTGCTCACCGCGCTGCTGCCCACCCGGCCCACCGCGGCACGAGCCCCGACGTCCACCGCGCCCACCGCGCCCACCGGCGAGTGAGCAGTTCCGGTCGTCGACACGGGCGGACACGCCGCGCCGGACGACCGGGACTGCGCACTCGACCTCAGGCCGGCTGGAGCTCGGCCGGCTCGGCCGGACGCCGGTGCGCGCCCCCGCGCTTGGCTGCGCGGCGCTCCCGGCGGCTCTCCAGCGCGGTGTAGAGCACCGGCACCAGCAGCAGGGTGAGCACCGTGGAGCTGATCAGCCCTCCGATGACCACCAGGGCCAGCGGCTGGGAGATGAACACCCCGCCGCCGGTCAGCCCGAAGGCCATCGGGGTCAGCGCCAGCACGGTGGCCGCCGCGGTCATCACGATCGGCCGCAGCCGCTTGCGGGCGCCCTCGCTCACCGCCTCGGCCAGCGGCAGGCCCTGCTCGCGGTACTGGTTGACCAGGTCGATGAGCACGATCGCGTTGGTGACCACGATGCCGATCAGCATCAGCACGCCGATCAGCGCGGGCACGCCCAGCGGGGTGCCGGTGACCAGCAGCATCAGCAGCGCACCGGTCGCGGCGAACGGCACCGAGACCAGCAGGATGAACGGCTGGGCCAGGCTGCGGAAGGTCGCCACCATCACCAGGTAGACGATCACGATGGCGATCACCAGGGCCAGGCCCAGGTCGGCGAAGGCCTCACCCTGGTCGGCCGCGACGCCGCCGATGGAGACCTCGGCACCGGCCGGCAGGTCCAGCCCGTCGATCGCCGCCTGCAGCTGCGTGGTCAGCGCGCCGAGGTCGGCATCGGCCGGGGTCGCCGACACGGTGGCGCTGCGCTCGCCGTCGACCCGGCTGATCGAGCTCGGCGCCTGCACCTCCTCCACCGTCGCGAGCGAGGTCAGCGGCACCGGGCCGGCGGCCGTCGGCAGCACCACGGCGCGCAGCTGGTCGACGGTCTCCGGCGCCTGCACCGGGTCCAGGTAGACCGGGGTGCTCGCGTCGTCGACGTCGATCTCCCCGAGCGGGACGGCGTTGGTGAGCCCGGCCAGCGTCCGGGTCACCTGCGCCTCGGTCAGCCCGGCGGCCGCCGCCGCGACCGGGTCGACGTCGACCTGCACGACCGGCAGCCCGGCGGACAGGTCGTTGGTCACGTCGGTCGCGCCGTCGACCTCGGACACCGCCTGCTGCACCCGGTCGGCCGCCTCGGCCAGCACGTCGGCGTCGGCCGCCTGCACCAGGACGTCGACCGTCGAGCTGCCGAACCCGGAGCCGGCGGCGGCCACGGTCACCTCACCGACGTCCTCGAGGCCCTGGGCGACGTCCCGGATCTCCGCGCGGGTCTCCTCGGGGTCGCCGTCCTCGGTCAGGGTCAGCGCGAACGTGGCCGTGGGCGTGCCGCCACCGCCGTTGAACGCGGCGAACCCGCCGGCCGAGCCGACCGTGGTCTGCACGGTCGCCACCCCGGCGACCTCGCCCAGCGCGCTCTCCAGCACCCGGGCCCGCTCGTCCTGGGCGGCCAGGCTCGTGCCGGCCGGGTAGGCGGCGGTGACGGTGACCGTGTCCTCCCCTGCGTCGCCGATGAAGTTGGTCTGCAGCAGCGGGGTGAGCGCCAGGGTGCCGACGAAGACGGCGAGCGCGCCGGCGACGGTCCAGCGGCGGTGCGCCAGCACGCCGCGCAGCGCCGGGACGTACAGCCGCTGCAACCAGGTGCGACGCTCGGCGGCCTCGGCCGCTTCCCGCTCGCGGGCCACCTCCGCGGTGTCCTCGCGGTCGGCCTCCGGGGCCTTCAGGAACGCCGAGGCGATCACCGGGACGATGGTCAGCGAGACGACCAGGGAGGCGAGCAGCGCGATCGCGACGGTGAGCGCGAAGGGCCGGAAGAGCTCGCCCACCAGGCCGCCGACCAGCGCGATCGGCAGGAAGACCGCGGCGGTGGCGATGGTCGAGGAGGTGATCGCCCCGGCCACCTCGCGCACCCCGCCGAGGATCGCCCTGGTGCGCGCCTCGCCGTAGGACAGGTGCCGCTTGATGTTCTCGATGACCACGATGGAGTCGTCGACCACGCGGCCGATCGAGACGGTCAGCGCGCCCAGGGTGAGGATGTTGAGCGAGAAGCCGGCCACCTGCAGCCCGATGAAGGTGACGCACAGCGACACCGGGATAGAGACCGCCGAGATCAGCGTCGAGCGCACCGAGGCCAGGAACACCAGGATCACGATCAGCGCGAACAGCAGGCCGAGCCCGCCCTCGGTGGCCAGTCCCTCGATCGACTCCTCGATGAACGGCGCCTGGTCGAACACCACGGCCACCGTGCTGCCCTCGCCCAGCAGCTCCCGCACCTGCGGCAGCAGCTCGTCGACGGCATGGGAGATGTCGACGGTGTTGCCGTCGGGGGTCTGGGTCAGCCCGACCGAGAGCGCCGGCTGACCGTCGACCCGTGAGTAGGACGTCGCCGGCGCCTCGCCCAGCTCCACCGTGGCGACCTCGCCCAGCGCGACCGCGCCGCCGGCGCCGGTCAGCGGGAGGGCGCGGAGCTCCTCGACCGAGGTGAGCCGGTCACCCGCTTGCACGGGGAGGGACTGCTCGCCCTGGGTCACCGTGCCGGCGGGGAGCACCACGCCGTTGTCCTCCAGCACGGTCGAGACCGCCGCCGGGGAGACGCCGGCCGCCGCGAGCGCGGCCGGGTCCAGGGTGATCTGCACCCGGGGCTCGCTGGCCCCGGTGACCGTCACGTCACGCACGCCTTCCACCTGCTCGAACAGCGGGACGACGGCTGCGTCGATGCGGTCGGAGAGCGCGGCGGGGTCGCCCGGCGCCGCGATCGCCAGCTGGACGACGGGCAGGTCGGCCAGCGACCCGGCGAGCACCTGCGGCTCGACGTCGGCCGGCAGCTGGGCCTGCACCCGGCTCACCGCGGTCTGCAGCGCGGCGGTGGCGCGGTCGATGTCCGAGCCGTACTCCAGCTCGACGGTGACCGTCGCGAGCCCGGTGCTCGCCGTGGAGGTGGTGGCGACCACCCCGTCGACGGTGCCGATGGCCTGTTCCAGTGGCTGTACGACCTGGCGCTCGACCACGTCGGGCGAGGCGCCCGGCTGGGCGGCGACCACGGCGGCGGCGGGGATCTGCAGGCTCGGGATCAGCTCCTGCTTCAGCGAACCGGCCGAGATCAGCCCGAAGACCAGCACGGCGATGGTGGCCAGCGCGACCAGCGCTCGGTTGCGCAGGGACAGGACGGCGAGACGGGACACGCTTCCTCCACGGCCCGGGAGCCGATCGGGGGGATAGTTTGCGTGGAGCAAACTACCGGCTGGGGTCAGGAGTTCCCCGGAGGAGGCAGCATGTCGACGGACGCCGACGACGAGGTGGGCCGCCACACGACGCTCGGGCGAACGACGGACGACGGTGCGGGGGCCGGGTGCGCCCTCCCGGAGGAGTGGCCGGCGCAGTGGCGCGGCCTGCCCGCCGACGTCCAGGCCGTGCTGCGGCTGGGCGCCGAGGTGGGCGACCACGGCATGCGGCGGCGGCTGGCGCCGCTGCTGGACACCCCTTTCACCCTGCAGCAGCTGCGCTGCCTGACCTTCCTGGTCGTCGAGGGCTCCGCGACGCCCCTGCTGCTCAGCGAGCTGCTCGGGGTGAGCCCGGCGACCACCACCGGCCTGGTCGACCGGCTGGTCCGCGCCGGCATGGTCGACCGGGCACCGGACGCCCGGGACGGCCGCGGCAAGGTGCTCTCCCCCACCCGGGACGGCGTCCGGGTGGTGCGCCGGCTGATGGCGGCCGACGTGGAGACCGACGCCACGGTGGTGCAGTCGCTGCACCCGGACGAGCTCGAGGCGCTCCGCCGCGGTCTGACCGGTCTGCTCCGGGTGCTGCGCAGCCAGGGCTGAGCACCCGGCTCGAGCACCCGGCTCGAGCACCCGGGGCCCGGGCTCAGCCCAGCAGCGCGGCCATCTCCGGCAGGTCGAAGAACTGCGCGGTGGCCCGCGCGCTGGGCTGCCCGGCGTCCGGGTCGGCTCCGGCGGCGACCAGCGCCTGCACCGTCTCGGCCGACTGCTTGAAGACGGCGGCGGCCAGCGGGGTCTGCCCCCGGTCGTTGATCCGGCCGTGGTCGGCGCCGCGCTCCAGCAGGGCGCGCACCGTCTCCGGGTGACCGTGGTACGCGGCCAGGATCAGCAGGGTGTCGCCCTTGTGGTTGGTCAGGTTGGCCGGCACCCCGGCGTCCAGGTACTCCACCAGCTCGGCGGTCGCCCCGCCGCGGGCCAGGTCGAACACCCGCGCGGCCAGGTCGAGGACGCCCTGCTCGATGGGCTCGGCCGGCTCCTGCTGCTGCTCGCTCACGAGGTCGAGGGTAGGTCGACCCCTGGCGGGTGCCGCCCGGGAGTGCCCCGGACGGGTGGGGCTCAGCCGGCGGCGACTCGGTCGGTGAGGGCGAGCACGTGCCGCCAGGCGTCATCGCACGCCTGCGCCCACTCGCCGTACGCGCGGTCGAAGAAGGAGTGCGGGGCACCCTCGTAGACCACGTCGTCCACCTCGGCGCCGGCGGCCCGCATGGTCGCGGCCAGCTGGAGCTGCTCCTCCACCGGGGTCGCGCTGTCCGCACCGGCGATGATCATCACGACCGGCTTGCGGGCGCCGGCGGCGGCGTCGCCGACCAGGCTCGGCCGGCCGTAGAAGCCGACGGTGCCGGCGAGGTCCAGCGGCCCGGCCGACTGGCGCCAGGCGTGGCTGCCGCCGAAGCAGAAGCCCACGGTGACCACCGGCAGGTCGGGCCGCGTGCGGCTGCGCAGGTACTCGATCGCCGCGGTGGTGTCGGCGTCCACCCCGGCCGGCGTGGTCTGCGGGATGTGCGTCTGCCAGTCGAAGTCCTCCGCGCGGGTGCCGGTCTCGGCGAGCCCCGCCGTCCGGCCGAACCAGTCGATCGCCACGGCCGGCAGGCCGGCCTCGGCGAACCGCTCGGTCAGCGCCACGTAGTAGGGGTGCAGACCGCGGATGTCGGGCAGCAGCACGACACCGGCCCGCGCCTCGGTGGCCGGTGCGGCGTAGGCGGCGGACAGCCGGTTGCCGTCGGCGGCGGTGAGCGTCAAGGTGCCCCGCTCGGCGACGGTCCCGGAGCGCGGCGGGGCGGGCGGGCGGCTGTCGTGGTCGTGGCACATGGCCACGTGTCTACCGCCGCGCCGCCGGACCCGCAGCCCCGGGCGCCCTCAGCCGTCGTCGCCGCCCCCGCCGTCCCCCGCGCCGTTGTCGGCCGCCGCGTCCGGTGCCTCGGGGTCTCCGCCGAAGACGCCGGCCGCGACGTCCCGGCGCACCTCGGTGAGCCAGTCGTGCTGCCGGTTGGCCTGCTGGATCAGACCGTCGAGGAGCCCGGCGTCGATCCGGCTGTCGACGCTCGCGGCGATCCGCAGGGTCTCGAAGCCGCTGCGCTTGCCGCGGACCGCCGAGGCCAGGAACTCGAACTCCACCAGGTCGCTCAGCGGTGACCGGCTGAGCAGGTGGCCGTTGAGCTTGAGCCGGCTGCCCTTCTCCGCCAGCCACACGCCGACCTGCTTGTACTGCCGCACCGGGATGCCCAGCGCGCGCATCTGCCCGTTCAGCGCGGACTTCTCCTCGCGCAGCTCGTCGAGCAGCTGCCGCAGCCCCGCTTCGTGCGGGCCGCCCCGGTGCACCCCGATCATCCGGCCGACCAGCTCGATGCCGCCCGTGGAGGACGCCAGGTGGTCGTTGAGGTAGATGGCCAGCAGCTCGGGATGAGCGACGGCTCCGGTCGGTGCCGGGGTGTCGGACACGGGTTCTCCTCGCAGACGGGGCCGGGAACGGCCCGTCCATCATGTCGGTTGTCCTCCGCACCGGCACGCGGGCGGTCCGGTGCTCAGCTGCGGTTGCGCCGGCTCCAGCTGGTCCAGGAGCTGTCCCGCACCCGGGGGTCGACCACCCGGGCGTCGCGGTTGCCCTCCCGCACCTCTCGCCAGATGTCCGAGTGGTGCACCACCCGGGAGCCGCGCCGGCGGACGCCGCGGTCCATCACCCAGCCAGCGACCAGCAGACCGAGCAGCAGGAGCCCGATCGCCGCCCAGAAGATCCCCATGGCGCATGGTGGCGGGACGGCGCGCCTCCGCGCCAGTTCCGTCCGCATCTCATCTGTGAGATAACCTGCCCGGCGATGACGCTCACCGAGGAAGCCACCGGCCAGTCCCTCCGCCAGATCGGCGGCCTGGTCCGCGACGCCCGCCGCCACCACGGCCTCACCCAGGCCCAGCTCGCCGAACGGCTCGGCACCAGCCAGAGCGCGGTCGCCCGGATCGAGCAGGGCAACCAGAACCTCACCCTGGAGCTGCTCGGCCGGCTGTCCGCCGCCCTGGAGAGCGAGCTCATCACCGTCGGCCGCACCGGCCCCACCCACCTGCGCGTCAGCGGCGGCACCCCGCTGTCGGGCAGCGTCACGGTCAAGTCGTCGAAGAACGCCGCCGTCGCGCTGCTGTGCGCCGCACTGCTCAACCGCGGCCGGACGACGCTGCGCAACGTCAGCCGGATCGTCGAGGTCGACCGGATCCTCGACGTGCTGACCTCCATCGGCGTCTCGGCCACCTGGGACGACGCCGGCCGCGACCTCACCCTGCTGGTCCCCGACGAGCTGGACCTCACCGCGATCAACGCCGACGCCGCGCGGCGCACGCGCAGCATCATCATGTTCCTGGGCCCGCTGCTGCACCGGGCCGACACCTTCGAGCTGCCCTACGCCGGCGGCTGCAACCTGGGCACCCGCACCGTGCAGCCGCACATGATCGCGCTGCGCCCCTTCGGCCTCGACGTCGAGGCGCACGCCGGCGAGTACCACGCCACCGTCACCCGCGTCGACGGCCGGGACCTCACCATCGTGCTGACCGAACGCGGCGACACCGTCACCGAGAACGCCCTGCTGGCCGCCGCCCGGCACGACGGCACCACCACGATCCGCAACGCCAGCCCGAACTACATGGTCCAGGACCTGTGCCTGTACCTGGAGAAGCTCGGCGTCCGGATCACCGGCTTCGGGACGACGACGCTGGTGGTCACCGGCCGACCGGTGCTCGACGCCGACGTCGACTACACGATCAGCGAGGACCCGGTCGAGGCGATGAGCCTGCTCACCGCCGGCATCGTCACCAGCTCCGAGCTCACCGTGCGGCGCGCGCCGATCGAGTTCCTGGAGATCGAGCTGGCCACCCTCACCGAGATGGGGCTGCGCTACGAGCTCTCGCCGGAGTACCCGGCCGACAACGGCCGCACCCGGCTGGTCGACATCACCATCCACCCCTCGCAGCTGCGGGCGCCGATCGACAAGGTGCACCCGATGCCGTTCCCGGGGCTGAACATCGACAACCTGCCGTTCTTCGCGGTGATCGCGGCGACCGCGACCGGCGAGACGGTGATCCACGACTGGGTCTACGACAACCGGGCGATCCACCTGTCCGACCTCACCCGGCTGGGCGCCGACGTCCGGTTGCTGGACCCGCACCGCGTGCTGGTGTCCGGGCCCACCCGCTGGTCGGGCGCGGAGATCGTCTGCCCGCCGGCGCTGCGCCCGGCGGTCTGCATCCTGCTGGCCATGCTCGCGGCCAAGGGCTCCTCGGTGCTGCGCAACGTCGACATCATCGCCCGCGGCTACGAGCAGCTCTACGAGCGCCTGGTGGAGATGGGCGCCCAGATCGAGGTCTTCACCGACTGAACGAGGACCCCCTCGCCCCCCACCGCTCGCAAGCTCGCGGCGGGGCCCTGCGAGGGGGCCGAGGGGCCGCTAACCACGGAGCAGCACGGCGACGCCGACGCAGGCCAGGGCCCAGAGGCCGCTGGCGAGGGTGCCGATGATGAAGCGTTCCGAGGCCACCGGCGCCTTGAGCTCGTTGAACCGGCCGAGGCCCTTGACGGCGATCAGGACGGCGAGCCCCTCGGGGAACCCGGCCAGCACGGTCGCGGCGATCGCGGTGCGCTCCAGCACGCCGATCCACGTGCCGCCCCGCAGCACCTCGGGGTCGGCGGCGCCCCGCGGAGACGGACCACGATCGGGGTCGGCCGCCCGCAGCACCGCAGTGGCGATCGGGCCGCCGCCCAGGGCGGCCGCACCGACCGCGAGCACCGCGCCGGTGGTCTCCACCCAGTCGCCCACCCGGCCGGTGGCCAGCGCCAGCACCGCCGCTGCGCCGAGGCCGGCCACCAGCAGCGCCGCGCCCGGACCGCCACGCCGGGTGTCGCTGTGCGGGGTGAGCGCCGCGCCGGCGACCAGGACGACGGCCAGCAGGACGAGCGCCGCGATGCTCATGCCGGGACCAGGGCGGGGCTCATGCCAGCACCCGGGCGAGCAGCCGGGCCGCGGTCGGGCGCAGGTCGCGCTCGACCTCCCAGAGCCCGGCTGCCAGCCGCTGCCCCACCGCCTGCCGGGTGACCCCCAGCTCGGCGGCCGCCTCGGCCTGGGTGCGGCCCGCCTCCACCAGCTCGATCGCCTCCCACGCCTGGTCGCTGCGTCGATCCACCAGCACCGCCAGCGCGGTGAGCACCGCCTGCGCGTCGGCCGCCGGCTCCGCCGCGACGCCGCGCACGGCCACCCGCACGGGACGGCGCTTGGCGGCCTCGACCGCTCCCCGGGCGGCCACGAAGGCGGCCCCGGACCCGGCCCGCGTGCTCCGTGGCAACGGGGTGTGCACCGGGCCGGCCCCCACGCCGACGCTCCACCCACCGTCCCGGACGAGCCGGCGCACCACCTCGACCACCACGGCCGGGTCGTCGACGACGCCCTGGAACTCGTCGCCGGCGGTGCGCTCGAAGGGGAGCACCACCGGCAGGCCGGCGAGCCGGCTCAGCGCAGCCAGCACCCGGTCAGGGCCCCGGCGACTGGCTCGCTGGTCGATGGTCAACACGAAGGGCACCCAGCAAGTCCAGCACCTTGCACACCAAAGAGCAAGGCCTCTGCCTTGGCGGGTCGTCAGGAGGTGGCCAGCTCCGGCGGGAAGCCCCCGGTGGCGACCGGCCCCCAGCGCTCGATGGTCACCCGCAGCAGCGACTTGCCCTGCCGCTGCATGGCGGCCCGGTACTCGTCCCAGTCGGGGTGCTCCCCGCTGATCGACCGGAAGTAGTCGACCAGCGGGTCCAGCGCCTCGGGGAGGTCGAGCACCTCGGCCTGGCCGTCGACCTGCACCCACGGCCCGTCGAAGTCGTCGGAGAGCACGCACAGCGACACCCGCGGGTCACGCCGGGCGTTGACCGCCTTCGCCCGCTGCGGGTACGTGGAGACGACGATCCGGCCCTGCTCGTCCACCCCGCAGGTGACCGGCGACAGCTGCGGGCTGCCGTCGCCCCGCCGGGTCTGCAGCAGGGCCTTGTGCCGGGGGCGGAGGAACTCGATCAGCTGGTCGCGGTCGACCCGGTCAGCGGTGGCGGTCTTCGGCATGCCCTGAACCTACGACGAGGGGACGACGAACTCCTCCGGTAAACCGTGACACACCCGACGCCCTCCCCCACAGCCGCCGGTCGGTGCGCGGGCGCCGGGTGTGCTGGGATCTCCTCATGCCCGACGAACGCCCTGCCGAGACCGCCGACGAACGCGCCGACGACAGCTCCGGCGCGAGCCCGGCCGTGGTCGGCGGCCCGGACCCGAGCACCGACGTCACCCACGCACCGGTGCCCGGCCCCGAGCGCGCCCGGCGCCTGCAGAGCGCGTCCCGGCGGGTGGCGATCGCCTCGGCCGAGCTGATCCTCATCGTCATCGCCCTGATCATCATCGGGCGGGTCCTCGGCGTGCTGTGGGTGGTGCTGCTGCCCGTCGTCCTGGGGCTGCTGTTCACCACCGTGCTCTGGCCGGTCACCCGTTTCCTGCGGCACCACTCCTGGCCACCGGCACTGGCCGCGCTCGTCGTCCTGCTGCTCTTCCTCGGCGCCTTCGGCGGCATCATCGCGGTGATCGCACCGCAGGTGGTCGGCCAGGTCGAGGAGGTTGCCGACGGCGTCACGCAGGGCCTGGAGCAGGTGCAGGAGTACCTGGCGGGCCCGCCGTTCAACATCGACGACGAGCAGATCGGCAGCGCCGTCGACTCGGTCATCGACTCGGTGCAGAACAACGCCCAGAACATCGCCGGCTACGCGGTCACCACGGCGACCACGATCGGCAACCTGCTGCTCAACCTGGTGCTGGCGCTGGTGCTCACGTTCTTCTTCCTCAAGGACGGCCCGAAGTGGGTGCCGTGGCTGGCGGCGCAGACCGGCCCGCAGGCCGCGCCGCACGTCGCCTCGCTGTCCCAGAAGACGTGGCGGACGCTCTCGGAGTTCATCCGCCAGCAGGCCATCGTCGGGTTCGTCGACGCCTTCTTCATCGGCATCGGGCTGCTCGTCCTCGGTGTCCCGCTGGTGCTGCCGCTGGCGGTGCTCACCTTCTTCGGCGCCTTCATCCCGATCATCGGCGCCTTCACCGCCGGTGGCTTCGCCGTGCTCATCGCCCTGGTGGACAACGGCCTGACCACGGCGCTGATCGTGCTCGGCCTGATCATCGTGGTGCAGCAGATCGAGGGCAACGTGCTGCAGCCGATCCTGCAGGGCCGCGGGCTCAACCTGCACGCCGCGGTCGTCATCCTCGCGGTCACCGCCGGCGCCAGCCTGGCCGGCATCATCGGCGCCTTCCTGGCCGTGCCGGTGGCCGCGCTGATCGCGGTCGCCTACCGCTACGGCCGTGACGTGCTGGACGGCAACCACCCCGAGGTGGACGACGACGGGACGCGCCGCCAACTGGCCCCGGACGGCGCCGGCACCCAGCTGGTGCGCGAGCCGGCCGGGGAGCAGCGCGCCGACTGACCTCCCCCGCGAGGGGGACGATGGGAATGCACCGGCCCCCGGTAGAGCTGGTCGTCGTGTGCAGCCCGACCCGTCATCAGGAGGACGTCCCGTGCCGCAGCGACCGGAGGACCTGGTCGAGCTGCTCCCCGCAGCCGACGAGCTGCTCGCGCGCGAGGCGGCGGTCGACTCCCCCGAGGACCGCCGTGGCCTCGTGCTCGTGCACGACCTGGCCGGGGAGTTCGACGCCGCGCACGCCGGGGCCCTGACCGGAGCGCACCTGCTCGACACCCTGCCGGGCCGGCCGATCGCCCGGTTCGACGCCGACGCGCTGGTCGACTACCGCGGCCACCGGCCGCGGATGGTGTTCTCCGGCGACCGGTACGAGTCGATCAGCTCCCCGGAGATCACGCTGCACCTGCTGGAGGACGACGCCGGGACGCCGTTCCTGCTGCTGCACGGCGTCGAGCCCGACCACGCCTGGGAGCGGTTCGTGGCCGCGGTGCTGCAGCTGGTCGAGCGGCTCGGTGTCACCTCGGTGGTCGCGCTGCACGCCATCGGCATGCCGGTGCCGCACACCCGCCCGGTGACGGTCACCGCGCACGCCACACGACGCCAGCTGATCGAGTCCTACCCGGTCTACTGGGGCGAGATGCGCATCCCCGGCAGCGTCGGCGCCCTGCTGGAGCTGCGGCTGGGCGAGGCCGGCGTCGACGCGCTCGGCGTGGCCGCCCACGTGCCGCACTACCTGGCGCAGGCCACCTACCCGGCCGCCTCGCTGACCCTGCTGGAGCACCTGGAACGGCTGACCGGGCTGCACGTGCCGACCGAGACCCTGCGGGAGGCCGCCGAGGCCCACCGCACCGAGGTCGACGAGCAGATCGCCCGCAGCAGCGAGAACACCGCCGTCGTGGCCCGGCTGGAGGAGCAGTTCGACTCCTTCACCGCCGCCCGCGACGACACCGGCCTGCTGGGGTTCGGCGGGCAGATGCCCAGCGGCGAGGAGCTCGGCGCGCAGATCGAGCAGTTCCTGGCCGAGCAGGACGGCGACCGCCCCACCGACTGAGCAGCCGGGCGCCCGTGGGTCAGCGCGGCTCGTCCGCGGGCCCGGCCGACTCGACCGGCCGGCCCACGGTCAGCGCCTCCCGCAACGGGGCGGGCAGAGCGGCGAAGGACGCGTCCGGCAACGCCCCCACCGCGTCCAGCACGCTGCTGAAGAACAGCCGGGCGGACGCGGCCAGCACCACGTCCAGCACGTCACCGTCGCTCAGCCCCGCGGCCCGGGCCCGGACGACGTCCGCCTCGGTCATCGCTGCGGCCCCAGCGGCCACCTTGTCGGCGAGCTCGACGACGGCCAGCTCGGCGGCGGACAACCCGGCCGACCGCGGGTCGCGGACCATCGCCACCACCGCGTCGGCCCCCAGGGCTGCTCGGCCAGCACCTCTCCGTGCGCCAGGGCGCAGTAGCTGCAGCGCATCCGCACCGCCGCCGCCACGGTGGCCAGTTCGTACCAGCGCGCGTCCATGCCCGCCTTGACGGCCCCGTTCAGCTGCTGCCACGCCGCGAGGACCGCCGGCCGCTGGGCGAACACCCGGGCGTGGTTGGGCACCGGGCCCCCCGCCGCCTGCCCCGAGGGGCGAGCCCCCGCCACCGTGCCGGTGTCCGACGCCCCCTGCGGTGTGCCGATCCAGCTCATCCGCCGGCCTCCGTCCTCGCTGCCTGCCGGGAGCGTAGGACCAGCCGCACCGCACCGGGCGCACCTGCGTCCCGAGCCCAGCGCGACCGCCCACCCGGTGTCCGCGTCGACCTGACCCGCACAGCACTGCGGGCCGCGACCGGTGACCCGGTCGCGGCCCGCAGTTCAGCCGCTCACTCAGCTCAGCGGGTGAGGACCTCGTGCTCGTTCGGCACGCAGTGCGTCATCACCAGGCCGGTGACGTCGCGCGGGCCGTTCTTCCCGAGGTTGGCGGCACGCTGCAGCTCGGCCTCGGTCAGCGTCTGGGTCTGCAGCGGCGGCAGGCCCCGGACGTCGTCCGCGCTGATGCCCAGGCCCTCGCCGACGCGCTGGCCCAGCTCGTCCTCGGCCATGAACAGGTGCCAGACCATCCGCTCCTGGATCGGGCGGTCGCACTGGGACAGGCCGTCGACCAGGTTGGCCACCAGGTCGTCCTTCTCCCACTGCTCCGACAGCAGGTAGCGCTGGCCGGCCTGCGTGTAGTCGTCGGTGCGGGCGATCCGCTTGCGGGTGAGCCGGCCGGTGATCTCCGGTCCCTGCTCGTCGTGCGTGGGGTACTGGGCCTCACGCAGGCCGCCGGTGATCGACGGCTCGTAGTTGACGTGCGGGTTGGTGCCCTCGGCGCGGTCGACGCCGTAGGCCATCGCCCCGTCGCGCTGGTTGGTGGCGACCCGGGTCTTGGGTGCGTTCACCGGCAGCTGCAGGTAGTTCGGGCCGACCCGGTAGCGCTGGGTGTCCGAGTAGGAGAACGTGCGGCCGACCAGCATCTTGTCGTCGGAGAAGTCGAGCCCGTCGACCAGCACACCGGTGCCGAAGGCGATCTGCTCGCTCTCGGTGAAGAAGTCCTGCGGCGTGCGGTTCAGCGTCATGGTGCCGACCTTGCGCAGCGGGAAGTCGTTCTCCGGCCAGGTCTTGGTGTCGTCGAGCGGGTCGAAGTCCAGCTCCGGGTGCTCGTGGTCGTCCATCAGCTGGACGTGCAGGTCCCAGGACGGGAAGTCGCCGCGCTCGATGGCCTCGTAGAGGTCCTTGGTGTGCACGCCGAGCTCCCGGCCCTGCGCCACCTCGGCGTCGGCCGCGGTCCAGGACTTCACGCCCTGCTTCGGCAGCCAGTGGTACTTGACCAGCTTGGTCTCACCGGCGGCGTTGACCCACTTGTAGGTGTTCACGCCGAAGCCCTGCATGAAGCGGTAGCTGGTCGGCAGGCCGCGCGGGCCGAGCACCAGCGTGATCATGTGCATCGCCTCGGGCGACTGCGACCAGAAGTCGAACACCCGGTTGGGCACCTGGCGGTCGAAGTTGACCGGGTCGGGCTTCTGCGAGTGGATGAAGTCGGGGAACTTGATCGCGTCCCGGATGAAGAAGACGCCCAGGTTGTTGCCGACGAGGTCCCAGTTGCCGTCCTCGGTGTAGAACTTCACCGCGAAGCCGCGCGGGTCACGCGCCGCCTCGGAGGAGTCACGGCCACCGGCGACGGTGGAGAACCGCAGGGCGACCGGGGTCTCCTTGCCCTTCTCCTGGAACAGCTTCGCCCGGGTGTACTTGCTGATCGGCTCGTCGCCGACGGTGCCGTCGGCCACGAAGACGCCGAAGGCGGTGGCGCCGCGGGCGTGCACCACACGCTCCGGGATGCGCTCCCGGTCGAAGTGGCTGATCTTCTCGAGGAACTGGTAGTTCTCCAGCGTGGCCGGGCCACGCGAGCCCACCGTGCGCTGGTTCTGGTTGTCGTAGACCGGGTGGCCCTGACGGTTGGTCAGGACCGGCCGGTCAGCCTCACTGGCTGCCGGGCCCTGCGATGCGACGTCGGTCATGCTCCCACTCCCTCTTCGATGGCACTGTTCTCGGTGCTGCTCGTCGTTCCGTACCCGTGCGTCCTGCGCGCGACCTGGCAGTCCGCACAGAGCCCCCAGAAGACGACCTCGGCCTCGTCGACGGCGAAGCCCGCCGTCTCCGAGGGCGACAGGCAGGGCGCCTGCCCCACGACGCAGTCGACGTCGGCGACCACCCCGCACCCCCGGCAGACCAGGTGGTGGTGGTTGTCACCGACCCGCAGCTCGTACAGCGCCGGCCCACCGGCCGGCTCGATCCGGCGGGCGAGACCGCCACCGACCAGGGCCTTCAGCACCCCGTAGACCGCCTGCGGCGAGATCGAGGGGTGGACGGCGCGGGCAGCGGTGGCGATGGTGTCGGCGTCGACGTGCGGGTGCTCGGCGAGCACCCCGAGCACCGACAGCCGGGGCCGCGTCACCCGCAGCCCCGCCGTCCGCAGCTCGGTCTCCCAGGTCGTCTCCATCGCCGGCCACTCAACCCTGTTGTTTTGATCCAGTCAAATCAAGACCAGGTGAACACCACCCGACGAGGGAAGGACCCCCTCGCCCCCCGGCCCTCGCTCCGGGCCCCTGCGAGGGGGCCTAGGCGAAGACGATGGTGCGGTCGCCCTCGACCACGACCCGGTCCTCCACGTGCCAGGTCACCGCCTGCGCCAGCACCTGGCGCTCGACGTAGCGGCCGATCCGGCGCATGTCCTCCACCGTGGCGCGGTGGTCGACCCGGGCCACCTCCTGCTCGATGATCGGGCCGGCGTCCAGCTCCGCGGTCACGTAGTGCGCGGTCGCCCCGATCAGCTTCACCCCCCTGTCGTGCGCGGCCTGGTACGGGTTCGCGCCCACGAACGCCGGCAGGAAGCTGTGGTGGATGTTGATCAGCCGCTCCGGGAAGCGGCTGCAGAAGTCCGGCGACACGATCTGCATGTAGCGGGCCAGCACCACCAGGTCGACGTCGCCGATCAGCTCCAGGGCGCGGGCCTCGGCGGCGTCCTTCGTGTCCGGGGTGACCGGGACGTGGTGGAAGGGCACGCCGTGCGCCCGGGCCACCGGCTCGAGGTCGGGGTGGTTGGAGACGACGGCGGCGATCTCGGCGCGCAGGTCGCCCGAGCCCACCCGGTACAGCAGCTCCTGCAGCACGTGGTCGGTGCGCGAGACGAACACCGCCAGCCTCGGCCGGCGCGCGGCGTCGGTCAGCCGCCAGGTGAGCTGCCACTCCTCCGCCAGCGCGACCAGTGCCGCCTCCAGCTCGCCGCGGCGGCCGGCCAGGTCGTCGAGGACGAACTCCAGCCGCAGCGTGAACGTGCCCCCCGACGGGTCCGAGGAGTGCTGCTGGGACTCGGTGATGTTGGCCCCCACCCGGGCCATCAGCCCGGAGAGCACCGCGACGATCCCCGGCCGGTCGGGGCAGCGGACGACCAGCCGCCCCAGGTCGGCGGTGCGGGGGTCACGAGGCGCTGACATGCGCAGATCGTCCCAGAGCGGCCCGGCGCCGCCCGCGGGGTGTCAGTTCGCGGACAGCGCCGCGTCGACCAGCTCGGTCGCCAGCCAGCCGAGCGGGACGACGGCGACCAGCAGCCCGGCCACCAGCGCCCGCTGCCGCCACGACCGGGCCAGCAGCAGCGCGAGGAGCGCACCGGCCACGACCATGACCACCCCGGAGCTGCCCTGCCACGGGAAGCGGACCGCCCGGTGGACGCCCTCCGTGACCAACACCCCACCGGCCACCGCCACCGCCACCGCCGACCGCCAGCCCGTGGCCCGCCGCCACCACTGCCCGGCCGTTCCGAAGACCACACCGGCCACCACCCCGGCCAGCAGCCACTCGACCACCGTCACCCGGTTGATCGGCAGCAGCTGCACCGACTGCGCGGCGTAGTAACCGCCCACCAGCAACAGCTCGGTCGCGACCGCGGCGGCGATCGCGGTGCGGACTCCCCCGCTGATCGCCCCGACGAGGAAGGCGACCAGGCACCAGGCGGCCACCGAGTTGGCCCAGGCCCCCCACGGGTCGGGCAGCACGCCCTGCGCCCACTCGGTCAGCACGCCGCCGCCGACGCCGAGCACCAGCACGGCCAGCGGCAGCCACCAGCGGACGGGCGCGGCGGGTGCCGGGGCGGGAGGGGCAGCGGTGTCGATCACGCTGACGATCGTGCCGGGGCGAGGGGCCCGGACACATCGGCCCGCGGTCTGATCCGCCGTCCGCCCGCAGGACGACCTGCCCGCCCGGGCACAGGCCTGCGTCGCGCGGGGGCAGGGGCAGGCGTCGAGCCGGGTCAGGCGTCGGGCAGGACGGCGCGGGAGCGGTCGGCGACGTCGAACAGGTCGCCGAGCTCGGCCACCCGGGCCAGGACGTCGTCGGTGCGGAAGCGGACCGCCTCCGGGTCGCCGCCGTCGCGCAGCTCGTCGACCTCCACCCACTGCAACGGCGTGGAGACGGTGGCCAGTGGCCGGGCCCGCAGCGAGTAGGGCGCGACCGTCGTCTTCGCGGTGTTGTTCTGGCTCCAGTCGACCAGCACCTTGCCCGGCCGCAGCGCCTTCTCCATCCGCCACACGACGTCCTCGGGCGTCTCGCGGGCCAGCTGCTGGGCGAGTGCCTTGGCGTAGCGGCTCGGGTGGTCTTTGTCGGCGCACTCGATCGGCGCGTACACCTGCAGCCCCTTGGAGCCCGACGTCTTGACCACCGGGTCGAGGCCGTCGGTCACCAGCCGCTCGCGCAGCCGGTGCGCCACGTGCGCGCACTCGACCACGCCGGTGCCCGGGCCCGGGTCCAGGTCGAGCACCAGCAGGTCGGGCAGCTGGGCGACACCGTCGTCGTCCACCTGCCACTGCGGCACGTGCACCTCCAGCGCGGCGAGGTTCGCCGACCAGGCCAGGTCCGGGACGGCGGACAGCAGCACCATGTCCAGCGTCTCCCGCCCGCGCGAGGACCCGGGTGAGGGCAC
This sequence comes from Modestobacter lacusdianchii, assembly GCF_054177765.1. Classification (NCBI taxonomy): domain Bacteria; kingdom Bacillati; phylum Actinomycetota; class Actinomycetes; order Geodermatophilales; family Geodermatophilaceae; genus Modestobacter; species Modestobacter lacusdianchii. The sequence continues at coordinate 43,898 of NZ_JBJJTJ010000007.1, forward strand.
GGTCACCGACCGGACCCACTCCGGGGCGTGCCGGGCGCTGTTCTTCTCGAAGAAGGCCTTGCCGTCCACGCCCGAGGGCCAGCGGGTGAAGGTGACCGGGCGCCGGGCGACGTGCGGCAGCAGCACCGGGGCGATGCGCACGTAGTAGTCGATGACCTGGGCCTTGGTGAACGCGACCTCCGGGAAGAGCACCTTGTCCAGGTTGCTGACCTCCAGCTGGCGGCCCTCGATCTGCACCCGCTGCCTCACGCGACCTCCACCCCGGGGCGAGTCGGAGCCGCTCGACTGATCGGCTCGCTCACGCGGGCTCCACCACGACGTCCTCGGGCCGGAGGTCGTCGCGCAGGCCGCGCCACGACGGGTGCCGCAGCCGGCCCTCGCGGGTCCACTCGCCGTAGCGCACCTCACCGACCAGCAACGGCTCCACCCAGTGCGCGTCCCGGGTGACCTCGCGGGGCAGCGCGCCGGCGAACGGCGAGCTCGCCCGCGGGCTGAGCAGCGGCTCAAGGTCGGCCAGCGCCCTCGCGGTGAAGCCGGTGCCCACGTGGCCGGCGAACACCAGGGCGCCCTGCTCGTCGTGCACCCCGAGCAGCAGCGAGCCGATCCCGCCGGCCCGCCGCCCCTCCCCCGGCCGCCAGCCGCCCACCACCACCGCCTGGGTGCGCAGGTTCTTCACCTTGCGCCAGTCCGGCCCCCGGCCGCCCGGGCGGTAGGGCGAGTCCAGTCGCTTGGCCACGACGCCCTCCAGGCCGTTCTCCCGGCTGGCGGCCTGCACCTGGGCGCCCACGCCCGGGGCATCGCCGGGGAACCAGGGGGTGGTGACCCAGCGGTCCGAGGCGGGGCCGAGGGCGTCCAGCCGTGCCCGCCGCTCGCGGTAGGGCAGGCCCAGCAGGCTCTGCCCGTCCAGGGCGAGCAGGTCGAACAACAGGTAGCTGACCGGTGCGGCGGCGGCCCGCCGGGCGACCTCCGGGCCGGTGCGGTGCATCCGCCCCTGCAGCAGGCCGAAGTCCGGCCGGCCGCGGGCGTCCAGCGCCACCACCTCCCCGTCGAGCACCGCGTCGTGGCCGGCGAGGGCAGCGGGCAGGGCGTGCAGCTCGGGGTAGGTGGCGGTCACGTCGTTGCCGCTGCGCGCCCGCAGCCGCACCCGGCCACCGCGCACGTGCGCCAGCACCCGGACGCCGTCCCACTTGAACTCGTAGCCCCAGCGCAGGTCGTCGTCCCGGGGCAGCTCGCCGATCGCGGCGAGCATCGGCACCAGGTCCTCGGGCACCCCGTCGGCGACCGGAGCGTCGGTGACCGGGTCCGGGTCCAGCTTGCGCAGTGCCCAGCTGCCGTCGGGCAGCCGGAAGAGCACGAAGCGGCCGGAGAGCCGCTGCCCGTCGAAGGCGACGGTGACGTGGTCCTCGGTCCAGGTCTCGGTGGCGTACCGGCCGGCGTCCCAGATCGTCGACACCCCGGCGCCGTACTCGCCGGCGGCGATCGTGCCGGAGAAGGAGGCGTACTCCAGCGGGTGGTCCTCGGTGGGCACCGCCAGCCGGTTCACCCCCGGCTCGGTGGGCGGGCCCTTGGGCACCGCCCAGCTCTTCAGCACCCCGCCCCGTTCGAGCCGCAGGTCCCAGTGCACCCGCTCGCCGGTGCGGCCGCGCGGCGTGTGGTGCTCGTGCACGACGAAGGTGTCGTCGTCCCCCGCCGGCAGGGGCTGCCCGGGCGGGGGCACCGGTTCGGCGGTCCGGGACGGGTCACGCTTCGCCCGGTAGGTGGCGAGCGGATCGGGTGCGGCCACCCGAGGTCAGGCGGTCTTGCGGGCCCGGGGGGCGCGCTTGGCCGGCTTCGCCGGGGCGTCCTCCGCCGGGGCGTCGTCCGCTGCCGCCTTCTTCGGGGCGGCCTTCTTCGCCGCCGCCTTCTTCGCCGGCGCCTTGCCCTCAGCTGCTGCGGCCTTCTTGGCCGGCTTGCGGGCGGTCGTCGTCGGGGTGCCCTCGTCGGCGTCCCCGGATGCCGCCGGGGTGCCGCCGGCCCGCTCCACGCTGCGCCGCAGGGCGCTCATCAGGTCGACCACCGCGCCGCCGCCGTCGTCGGCGGTCTCGGGCGCCGGCTGCACGTCACCACCGGACTGCTTGGCCTCCAGCAGCGCCGTCATCGCCTCGCGGTAGTCGTCGGTGAACTGCGCCGGGTCGAAGTCGCCGGCCATCGTGGAGATCAGCGACTCGGCCATCGCCAGCTCCTGCGGCCGCACCGGCACCTCCTCGTCGAGGAAGCCGAAGGAGGGGCGCCGGATCTCGTCGGGCCAGCGCATGGTGTGCAGCACCAGCACGCCCTCGCGCACCCGCAGCGCCGCCAGCGACTCCCGCTGTCGGATGGCGATCTTGGTGATCGCGACCTGGCCGGCGTTCTCCAACGCGGTGCGCAGCAGCACGTAGGGGCGGGTGGCCACCCCGTCGGGCTCCAGGTAGTAGGTCTTCTCGAAGTGGATCGGGTCGATCTGCTCCTGGTCGACGAACTGGAGCACCTCGATCTCGCGGGTGGTCACCAGGGGGAGCTCGTCGAAGTCCGCGTCGGTCAGCACGACCAGCTGGCCGTCGGGCAGCTCGTAGCCCTTGGCGATGTCGCCGTACTCGAGCTCCTCGCCGTCGACCGAGCAGACCCGGCGGTACTTGACCCGGCCGCCGTCGGCCTTGTGCACCTGGTGGAACCGGATGTCGTGGTCCTCGGTGGCCGAGTAGAGCTTCACCGCGATGCTGACCAGGCCGAAGGAGACCGCGCCACGCCAGATCGACCGCACGCCGTACCTCCTGGGCCCCGGGGCACGCGACGACCGCGTCCCGTCAAGATCGCAGGATAGGCGCTGCCGGGCGCCACCGGCAGCTCGAGACCGCCACTCCGCGTAGTCGGCCACCCCGACGGGTGAGCGGTGCATCCGCGGTACGCCCGGCGGCTGGACCGCTGGTCAGCGACGCAGCGTCACCAGCGGGTCGCCGTCAGACGTCCTGGCCGGTGACGCTGCCCGAGTCCTCCTCGGCCGGCTTCAGGGCGCCGTTCTGGATGGCGTCGTAGACGAACTGCAGGACGTCGGAACCGGCCACCATCGTCATGGTCAGCGCTGCCAGACGGGTGGCGCGCGGAGCCGTGACGTACCCGAGCACGAAACCGGTGCCCACCCACTGCGCCATGCAGAACGGGCAGGTGAGCAGCTCCCCCACCGCGTGCTTGACCCCGCCGTGCTCACGCACCTCCTCGGCGACCTCGGCCTCCCCGGACGTCCCCTGGTAGCTCACGAACGGCGCCCGCACCGGCGCGGTGACCGGGTCCTTGGCGATCCGCCGGGCCAGCCGGAACGTGCCGACGGTCAGCAGGACGGCGTCCCCGAGCGGGATCCGGGAGGGCAGCTCCCGCCCGGACGCCCGGACGGCGGCGGCCGCAGCACCCACCAGACCCGCGTACACGCCCATCGCGCCCAGGTCCGCGCCCAGCGGACGGGCCTCGCCCTGGGTGTACTCCTGCTTCTGGGTGCGGGCCCACCGGCGGACCGGGGCACCGATCCGCTGCACGTCGTCTGTGATCGCCATCCCCGACCCGTACCCCGGCCGGCCCACTGCATGCCCGGACGGGGGCGACCCGGCTCACGCATGCCCGGCAGGTGCGCGGGTAGGGCGATGCCCAGACGCCGGTCACCCGACCGGCTCCCCCGTCCACCCGGACGGACGCGCGTGCCCGCACGGACGCACGCAGAACGGAGGCACCACGATGACCGACCCGGACCGCGCCGCCCGCGACTCCGCACTCAACGACGCCGAGTTCCCCGACGACGAGCGTGGCCTCACCGGCACCACCGACGGCCCGCGCGGGGACGTCGGACCGGAGGGCCAGACCGCCCGCGACGTCTTCCCCGAGGACAACGGCGTGCCCGAGGTCTCGCAGGACGACAGCCCCACGATGGCCCGCGCCGAGGACCCGGAGTTCGCCCCGGAGCCCGGCGGGCGCGACGACCACCAGGCGGTCGACTTCGGCACCACCGCCTTCGAGCAGTCCGAGGGCGAGTCCCTGTCGGGCCGGCTGGACCGCGAGGTCCCGGACGACGCCCCCGACGTCCGCCCGGCCGAGGACCCCGACCGCGCCTTCGCGCAGCTCGACCAGGACGAGGACACCGACCGGCTCAGCGACTCCGGCACCAACCGCACCGGCGACGACGTCGAGGCCTTCGCCGACGGCCCGGTGGGCGGGGAGGGCCCCGAGGAGAGCGCGGTGCACGTGGTCGAGGGCACCTGAGCAGCACCGGCGCCGGGCGGGTCGCCCCGCCCGGCGCCGGATTGGTGCGGCGATCATGGCGGCACTAGGTTGGACACCACGGTTGAGCAGCCAGCCGTCGCCTGCCCGGACGTCCCGGGGAGGCGTGTCCGGAACCTCGGTGCCCGGGGCCGCCTGGGCCAGGACGACGTGCAGCGGTACGTTGTCCTGGCGAATGCGTGCCCGACGGGCACCGCCGCTGAGAGGAGCTGCAGTCCGTGACCTCATCCGACTCACCCGCCGGAGGCTCTGACGTGTCGGCCCCGGCCGATGCCAACGAAGCGCCCTTCGACGACGTGATCACGCTGTCGACGTCCACCGACGACGACGGCACGGTCACCGTGACGGTCGTCGGCGAGGTCGACACCTTCACCGCCCCCGTGCTGCGGGCGTCCCTGGACACCCAGCTCGAGCAGCAGCCGTCCGCGCTGGTCATCGACCTGTGCGGCGTGCAGTTCCTCGGCTCGGCCGGCCTCGCCGTCCTGGTCGAGACCCAGAAGTCGGCGCGCTCCCGCGACGTCGGGCTGCGGCTGGTGGCCAACACCCGCGCCGTGACCCGCCCGCTGGAGGTCACCGGCCTGATCGACCTCTTCACGATCGCCGAGAAGGCCTGAGCCCAGGCCCGCCGCACCACGACGACGGCGCCCCACCTCTCCCGAGGTGGGGCGCCGTCGTCGTCGGCCCCCACCGTCAGCGGCCCCGTCGCAGGGGCCCGCGCCGAGCTCGCGAGGCGTGGGGGGCGACGGGGTCCTTCTTCAGGCGCTGAGCAGTTGGCAGACCGCCTGCTCGATGGTCCGCTGCGCCGTCCGGTCGTCGGGGGCCTTCGCCGCCTCGGCCAGCGCCTCGACGACGGTCTCACCGTGTTCGTACCGGTCGACGACCCGCGGGTCGACGTAGCTGTTCTTGCACACCGTCGGGGTGTTGCCCAGCTGCTCGGAGACCTTGACGTAGGCCTGGCGCACCAGCTTCTGCCGCGCCGTCTTGCTCGTCGGCGGCGGTGCCTCGGCGAGGGTGGCGGCCATCATCACCGTCGCCGTCCAGGTGCGGAAGTCCTTGGCGGTGATCTCCGCGCCGCTGACCTCCTTGAGGTAGGCGTTGATCTCGTCGCTGGTGACGTCGTGCCAGGTGCCGTCGGCCAGCTCGTAGCCCAGCAGCTCGCCGCCCTGCGACGCGGGGCGCTGGAGCAGCTGCCGGACGACGGTGGCGGTGGGCCGGTCGAGCAGCTCGACCTCCCGGTCGATGCCGCCCTTGGCGGTGTAGTGGAAGAACACCCGCTCGCCGCGCACCGAGACGTGCTCCCGGCGCAGCGTGGCCAGCCCGTAGGTGCCGTTGTCCTCGGCGTACTGCTCGCTGCCGACGCGGAAGGCCCCGAGGTCCAGCAGCCGGACGGCGCAGGCCAGCACCCGCTCCCGGTTGAGCCCTCGGGTGCGCAGCGCGGCGACGACCTCGTCACGGACGTCGGGCAGCTGGTGGGAGATCTCGAGCACCCGCTCGTGCTTGGCCGCGTCCCGCTTCACCCGCCACTCGTCGTGGTAGCGGTACTGCCGGCGACCGGCGGCATCGGTGCCGACCGCCTGGATGTGCCCGTTGGGCCACGGGCAGATCCACACGTCCTTCCAGGCCGGCGGGATCGCCAGGGACCGCAAGCGGTCCAGCCGGTCGTCCTTGATCAGGACGCCGTCGCAGTCGTGGTAGGCGAAGCCGCGCCCGGCGCGACGCCGGGTCCAGCCCGGGGCGTGCACGTCACTGCGGCGGAGTCTCACGCCCATGGGATGGGCACGACCGGGTCGCCTCAAACCCTGCACCGGTCCGGGTCACCCCGGACGGTCACCGCGGCCGGCCCGTCGCCGGTCGGGGGTTTGACCGCCGTCCGCGCTGGGCATGGCACCCCGGTGGTCGGTCGGACGTCGGGGAACCGGGCTCGGCCCGGGCACCACCGCACGGCGACCGCCTCGTCGCTCGCGCTCCTGACGGAGTGGCGGGCGGGTGCGCGATGATGGACCACCGCGCTCCCGTCCGGGGGCGCGCGGACGACGAAGGAGCGAACGACGCATGGGCGACACGACGGCCGCCGCCACCGGCGAGCGGCGCACCGAGCGACTGGAGCTGCGGGTCCCGACCTCGCCCACCCAGCTCCCCGCGGTGCGCGCGATGGCCGCTGACCTGGCGCTGCGGATGGACCTCGACCTGGACGCGGTGGAGGACCTCCGCCTCGCGGTCGACGAGGCCTGCGCGACGCTCTCCTCCGTGGTGCTCGGCGACTCGCCCCTGACGGTGGTCTTCGAGGCCAGCCGGGACGGCCTCCGGATCGACGCCTGGGTGCCCACGGCCGCCGGGGTCGACGTGCCCCGCGACGGCTTCGGCTGGGCGGTGCTGCACACGCTCGTCGACACCGTCGAGGCCGGCCCCAGCACCCAGGCCACCGTGCTCGCCGGCGACGGCTCGGCCACCCCGGTGGCCTGCATCTCGCTGGTCAAGCAGTTGCGCCGGTACAGCGCGCTCGACGCCCTGACCGGGCAGCCCGACAGCGACGTGTCGGTCGCACGGTGACCCGGTCGGCTGCCACTGACCAGCCGGCCGCCCACGACACCGTCCTGGGCGCCGGTGAGGCCGCGCGCCCCAGCGCCGCCGGCGACACACCCCCGGTCGGCGACACCGCACCGGAGGCGAGCCCGATGAACGACGAGCCCACCCCGGACCAGACCGGGACGACCCCGGCCGCCCCCGAGGAGCCCGCCGCGAGCACGGAGGCGGCCGCCGACCCGGTGCCGATGTCGGACAACCGCAAGCGCGCCGAGCGGACCGCGCCGCTGTTCGCCGAGCTCGCCACGCTGGACAAGGGCGACCCGCGCCGGGAGCGGCTGCGGGAGGTCCTCGTCGAGGAGCACCTGCCGCTGGTGCGGCACTTCGCCCGCCGGTTCAGCAACCGCGGTGAGCCCTTCGACGACCTGCTGCAGGTCGGCACCCTGGGGCTGATCGCCGCGATCGACCGGTTCGACCCGACCCGCGGCGTGGAGTTCCTGTCCTTCGCCGTCCCGACGATCACCGGTGAGATCAAGCGGCACTTCCGCGACCAGGGCTGGTCGGTGCGGGTGCCGCGCCGGCTGCAGGAGCTGCACCTGTCGCTGAACGCGGCGGTGAGCGAGCTGTCCCAGAAGAACGGGCACGCCCCGACCCCGTCGGAGCTGGCCGAGCACCTGGGCATCCCGCGCGCGGAGGTCCTCGAGGGGCTGGCGGTGGCGAACGCCTACCGCAGCAGCTCGCTGGACGAGCGGCTCTCCGGTGAGGAGGACTCCCCCACCCTGGCGGCCACGCTGGGCGAGGAGGACGCCGCACTGGAGGGCGTGGAGTACCGCGAGTCGCTGCAGCCGCTGCTGGCCACCATCCCGGCCCGCGAGCGCCGCATCCTGATCCTGCGGTTCTTCGGCAACATGACCCAGTCGCAGATCGCGGCCGACATCGGCATCTCCCAGATGCACGTCTCCCGGTTGCTGTCCCAGACGCTGGCCAAGCTCCGCGAGGGCCTGCTCAAGGACTGACGAAGGACCCCCTTGCCCCCCACCACTCGCGAGCTCGCGGCGGGGCCCGGCAAGGGGGCCGAACACGCCGATGGCCCAGAACTCGTCGAGTTCTGGGCCATCGGCGTTGCGTGCCTCAGGACGCCGGCAGCTGCGGCGGGTCGTCGTCCGGGCGGCGGTTGCGCGGGTCGGCGGCCGGGCCGCTCTCCTGCACGTCCTGCTTGACCTGCGACAGCGGCGGCGGCGTCGGGATCTGCGGGGTGGTGCCCGCCGGCTGGTCGGCGATGCTGGTCAGCTCGATCTTCGCCTCCGGCTGGTCGGCCGCGCGGGGCAGCTGCGACTCGAACCAGGTGCTGGTGTCCAGCCCCGGACGCGCGCCGTCGCCACCACCGCTGCCGCCGGAGGACTCCCCGACGTCGAGCCAGGAGCGGCTCTCACCGTCCTCGGAGCCGCCGCCCAGCTTGGACAGGCCCTCCAGCGCCTTGCTGAACTCGCTCGGGACGATCCACATCTTGTTGGCGTCGCCCTGGGCGATCTTCGGCAGCGTCTGCAGGTACTGGTAGGCCAGCAGCCCCTGGTCGGGCTTGCCGTCGTGGATGGCCTGGAAGACCGTCTCGATCGACTTCGCCTGCCCCTGCGCCTGCAGGAACAGCGCGGCCCGCTCACCCTCGGCGCGCAGGATGCGGCTCTGCCGCTCGGCCTCGGCGTCGAGGATGGCGGCCTGCTTCTTGCCCTCGGCCGACAGGATCGCCGCCGCCTTCTGGCCCTCGGCGGTGGTGATCGCCGACTGCCGCTGACCCTCGGCGGTGAGGATGACCGCGCGCTTGTCGCGGTCGGCGCGCATCTGCTTCTCCATCGAGTCCTGGATGGACGGCGGCGGGTCGATCGCCTTGATCTCCACCCGGGCCACCCGCAGGCCCCACGGCCCGGTGGTGCCGTCGAGCACGCTGCGCAGCTGGGAGTTGATGCCGTCCCGGCCGGTCAGCGCGCCCTCGAGGTTGAGCCCACCGACCACGTTGCGCAGCGTCGTGGTGGTCAGCTGCTCCATGCCGGTGATGTAGTTCGCGATGCCGTAGACGGCCAGCCGCGGGTCGGTGACCTGGAAGTAGACGACGGTGTCGATGCCCACCTGCAGGTTGTCGGCGGTGATGACCGGCTGCGGCGGGAAGGAGATGACCTGCTCACGCAGGTCGATCGTCGCGCGCACCCGGTCGACGAACGGGACCAGCAGGGCCAGGCCCGGGGAGAGCGTGCGGCTGTAGCGACCGAGTCGCTCGACGACCTTGGCCTGCGCCTGCGGGACGATCGTCACGCTCTTGGCCAGCACGAAGACCACGAGCACGGCGATCACGATCAGCGCGATCAGGGCGGGTTCCACGAGGGAGGTGCTCCGTTCCTAGGAGGTGGTGCGTGTCACCGATCCTGCCTCTTCCGGAACGGTGGGTCACCCCTCCGGGTCCGCGCGTCACCCGATCGCGACCCTCAGGTGTGGCTGACGTAGGCGATCGGGCCCTCGATCTGCACGATCCGGACCTCGTCGCCCACCTCGTAGGACTCCCCGTCGAGCTGGGTGCGCGCGGTCCACTCGTCATCGCCCATCCGCACCCGGCCGGCGTGCTCGTCCACCCGCTGGCTCACCACGGCCGTGCGGCCGACGTAGCTGGCGACCCCGTCGATCTGCTCGGGCGTGCGGTCGACCAGGTGCCGCTTGGCGATCGGCCGGACCACCACGAGCAGGCCCGCGGCGACCACGATGAAGGTCACCAGCTGCAGCCACACCGCCCCGCCGAGCAGGGCGACGCTCATCCCGCCGAGGGCGCCGCCGGCGAACATGAGCAGCACCAGGTCCAGGCTGGCGACCTCGCCCGCGGCGAACAGGCCGGAGGCGATCAACCAGAGCAACCAGGCAGGCACGCTCCGCAGTCTGGCACGGACCGGCCCCCGCGGGCGGTCCACCGGGACCCGCGTCCGGACGATGCCCCTCGGCTGCGGGTGGGTGGCGGGGCCGTCGTAGCCTCGACGACCGTGCACGATCTCGCCGCCGGCCGGTTCGCCGTCTGGGCCACCGCCTGGCTCACCGGCCGCTGCTCCTACGACGACGCGCTGGACGCCACGACAGGGGCCACCGCCCACCGGGTCGCCGGCATGCCGGGCACCGACGAGGCGGTGCCGCTCGGCCGAGCGCTGAGCGCCCTGCGCGGCCTCGGGGAGGAACGGCTGCGGCTGGTCCTCCCCACCCCCGGTGACACCCGCGGCGTGCCGGCCGTGCCCGCGCTGACCGCGCTGGCCCTGGAGTCGGGCCAGGTCGCGGTCGGCGCCCGGGTCGCCCTCGTGCCCGAGGAGCTGGGCACGGAGATGGTGGCCTGGACGGCGGTGTCGCTGGACGGCGCCCCACCGGCCGCCCCCGCGGTCGAGGGGACGCTGCGGGCGGCGTCCGGGGCGCTGGACCTCGCCGTCGGCGACGCCGCCCGCACGCTGGCCTCCCTCGACCTGGCCCGCTGGCACCCCGAGGTCCCCTCACTGCTGGCCGGCCTGGCCAAGGGCGTCCGGGCGCCCGGGCTGCCCGAGGACCACGACCCGCTGGCCGTCTCGGTGCTCGGGCGGGCACAGCGGCTGCGTCAGGTGCTCGACCTGGCGATGGCCGACGCCCCCGGCGCCGCGGTCACCCACGCCCAGGCGGCGGCCCGGGACGAGGCGCTGCGCCCGCTGGCCACCGCCGTCCGCGAGGCGACGGTGGCCGCCTACAACTGGGTGCCGCGCGGCTGACGGTCGGCCGCCCGGTCGTTGCTCCCGGCGGCGCCGGGAGCAACGGGTGGTCAAGCGCTGGACGCGGCCGGGCGGGCGGGGCGCTGGACGAAGCAGCAGGAGGCCGGGCAGTTCGTGCCCAGGCGCGGCTCGCCGCCGGCGCGCCGCTCCTCCAGCAGCTCCCGCAGCGACCGGACGAACGCCTCGTGCGTGCCGGCCGTCGCCGCACGGGCGAAGGCCAGGCCGAGCTCGCCGGCGGTCTCCTCCGCCTCGTTGTCCAGGTCCCAGATGACCTCGAGGTGGTCGCTGATGAACCCGACCGGGAAGACGACGACGGCCTTCTCCCCCGACTCGGCCAGGGCCCGGAGGTGGTCGTTGACGTCGGGCTCCAGCCACGGCACCGACGGCGGCCCGCTGCGGCTCTGCCAGACCAGGTCGAACGGCCGCCCCGGGGCCGCGGCGTCGACGACCGCCTGCGCGGCCGCCTGCAGCTCCGCCTCGTAGGCCCCGCCCTGCGGTCCGGCGACGGCGGCCATCGCGTTCGGGATGCTGTGCGCGGTCGCCACCAGCCGGGCGCTGCCGCACAGCTCGTCGGGCAGCGAGGCGATCGCGGCGGCGAGCGCGTCGGCGTTGGCCTGCACGAAGCCCGGTGCGTCGAAGTAGTGCGGCAGCTTCTCCGCGGTGGGGCCGGCCGGGCCGGTGGGGTCGAGCTCGAGCGCGACCCGGGCCCGGGCGACGTCCTCGTGGTACTGCCGGCAGCCGGAGAACGAGGCGTAGGCGGAGGTGGCCAGCACGTAGGCGTGCTCGATGCCGTCGGTGGCCATCTGCCGCCAGACGTCCTCGACGTAGGGCGCCCAGTTGCGGTTGCCCCAGTACACCGGCATGTCGATGCCGGCGGCGGCGAGCTCGCCCTCCAGTGCGGCGACCAGCGCCTTGTTCTGGTCGTTGATCGGGCTGACGCCGTCGAAGTGGTGGTAGTGCTCGGCGACCGCCTCCAGCCGCTCCGGCGGGATGCCACGGCCGCGGGTGACGTTGAGCAGGAACGGCATCACGTCGTCGTGGCCCTCGGGGCCACCGAAGCCGAGCACCAGCAGCGCCTCCCGCCGGCCGGCCGGTGCGGGGGCGGGCGACGGGGCGACGCCGCCGTTGTTCCGGACGGCGAGCGAGGGCTCCTGGTCGGGCTGCTGGCCGGCCGGGGTGATCGAGGCGCCCTCCGGCAGCGGGTAGCGCGGTCGGGAGAGGTCGGACGCGGGCATCCCGGTCACACGCCCACCGCGTGGAAGCCGCCGTCGACGTGCACGATCTCGCCGGTGGTGGCCGGGAACCAGTCCGACAGCAGGGCCGCGACGGCCTTGCCCGCGGGCTCGGTGTCGGTGACCGACCAGCCCAGCGGCGCACGGCCCTCCCAGGCCTCCTCGAACTGCTGGCTGCCCGGGATCGACTTCATCGCCATCGTGCGCAGCGGGCCGGCGGCGACCAGGTTCACCCGGACGCCCTCCGGGCCGAGCTCGCGAGCGAGATAGCGGGAGGTCGACTCGAGCGCCGCCTTGGCCGCGCCCATCCAGCCGTAGACCGGCCAGGCGACGGTGGCGTCGAAGGTCAGCCCGACCACCGAGGCGGTGTCGCCGAACAGCGGGCGGCAGGCCTGGGTGAGGGAGGCCAGCGACCAGGACGAGACCTGGAACGCCGTCGCCGCGTGCTCCCACGCGACCTCGGGGAACCCCTCCCCCATCGCCTCCTGCGGGGCGAAGCCGATGGAGTGCACGACGCCGTCCAGGCCGTCGACGTGCTCGCGCAGCCGGTCGGCCAGCGTCGACAGGTGCTCGGTGTCGGTGACGTCGAGCTCGACCACCGGCGCCTCCTGCGGCAGCCGCTTGGCGATCCGCTGGCACAGCGAGAACGCGCGCCCGAAGTTCGACAGGACGACGGTGGCGCCCTGCTCCTGCGCGATCCGCGCCGCCGAGAAGGCGATCGAGGCCTCGGTCAGCACACCCGCGATGAGGATCTTCTTGCCGTCCAGAATGCCCATGTCAGTGCCCCATCCCCAGTCCGCCGTCGACCGGGACGACCGCCCCGGTGATGTACCCAGCCGCGTCGCTCGCCAGGAAGCGGACGACGCCGGCGATCTCGTCTGCCTCGGCGAGCCGGCCCAGCGGCACCTGCCCGAGGATCTCCTGCTGCCGCTTCTCCGGCAGCTCCGCGGTCATGTCGGTCGACACGAACCCCGGCGCCACCACGTTCGCGGTGATGTTGCGGGTGCCCAGCTCGCGGGCGATCGAGCGGGCCAGCCCGACCAGGCCGGACTTGCTCGCCGCGTAGTTGACCTGACCGGCCGAGCCGAGCAGCCCGACGACGGAGGAGATGAACACCATCCGCCCGGCCCGGGCGCGCACCATCTTGGGCGCGGCGCGCTTGGCGACCCGGTAGGCCGCGGTGAGGTTCGCGTCGATGACGTCGGTGAACGCGTCCTCGCCCATCCGGAGCAGCAGCCCGTCGCGGGTGATGCCGGCGTTGCTGACCAGCACCTCGACCGGGCCCTGGTGCTCCTCGACCTCGGTGAACGCGCGGTCGACGGCGGCGGCGTCGGTGACGTCGCACTGCACGCCGAACAGCCCCTCGGGAGCACCACTGCCGCGGTGGGTCACCGCCACGGAGTCACCCGCCTCGGCGAACGAGCGGGCGATCGCCAGCCCGATCCCCCGGTTGCCACCGGTCACCAGCACCGACCTGCCCACTGCGCCCACCTCATCGAGCCGACCGTGCGTTTCGTCGAGGTGAACCTAGTCGGTGGGCTCAGGTCACACCCGGGCGAGGGCCGGTGCCGGTCGTCGACCGGGCGGTGCGACGGGAGCGGCGGGAGACTGACCCGGTGACGTCGCCCCCGCTCGCGCAGCGCGGCCTGGTCCGGCTGCTGAACACCGCCGACGGCCGGGCGCTGTGCCTGGCGGGCGCGGTGGACGCCGAGGCGGTGCTCGCGTTCCAGCGCCGCTACGGCCGGGAGCCGGTGCGGGTCGACGTGATCGACGCCGGGTCGGTGACCTCGCTGTCCGGAGCGGCCCTGGAGCTGGTCCGTGACCACCTGGACGTCGCGGCGCTGGGCGGGCGGGAGGTCGCGCTGCGACGGTCGGCGGCGTTCGGCCGGCTGCTCGCCGAGGCCTGAGCCCGCGTCGGCCGGCCCCGGCCAGCGCACGCACCCACCGACCGCCCGGGTGGTCGCCCCGCGTGGTGTCGGGGCCGCACCGGACCGCCCGGGCCGGTGCCCGGCGTGCTGGTCGACCGGCTGGTGCGCCCGGCCTGGCGGCGCGGAGCCGGCCTCAGCTGCCGACGTAGGCCGCCAGGTGCTCGCCGGTCAGCGTGGCGCGGGCGGCCACCAGGTCGGCCGGGGTGCCCTCGAACACCACCCGCCCGCCGTCGTGGCCGGCGCCGGGGCCCAGGTCGACGATCCAGTCCGCGTGCGCCATCACCGCCTGGTGGTGCTCGATGACCAGCACCGACGTGCCGCCGTCGACCAGCCGGTCCAGCAGGGCGAGCAGGTTCTCGACGTCGGCCAGGTGCAGCCCGGTGGTCGGCTCGTCGAGCACGTAGACGCCGGCCTTGTCCGCCATCTGGGTGGCCAGCTTGAGCCGCTGCCGCTCCCCGCCGGACAGCGTGGTGAGCGGCTGGCCCAGGGTGAGGTAGCCCAGCCCCACGTCGGCCAGGTTGGTGAGGATCCTGTGCGCCGCCGGGGTGCGCGCCCCCCCGGCGCCGAAGAACTCCTCGGCCTCGGCCACCGACATGGCGAGCACCTGGCTGATGTCCCTGCCGCCGAGGTGGTGCTCCAGCACCGAGGCCATGAACCGCCGGCCCTCGCACTCCTCGCAGACGGTGGCGACGCCGGCCATGGTCGCCAGGTCGGTGTAGATCACCCCGGCGCCCTTGCATGTGGGGCAGGCGCCCTCGGAGTTCGCGCTGAACAGCGCGGGCTTCACGCCGTTGGCCTTGGCGAAGGCCTTGCGGATGGGGTCGAGCAGCCCGGTGTAGGTGGCCGGGTTGCTGCGCCGCGAGCCGCGGATCGGGGTCTGGTCGACCGTCACGACGCCGTCCCGGCCGGCGACGGAGCCGTGCACCAGCGAGCTCTTGCCCGACCCGGCCACCCCGGTGAGCACCACGAGCACCCCGAGCGGGATGTCGACGTCGACGTCCTGGAGGTTGTGCGTGCTGGCACCGCGGACCTCCAGGACGCCGGACGGCGTGCGCACCGCGGGCTTGAGCGACGCGCGGTCGTCCAGGTGCCGGCCGGTGAGGGTGCCGCTGGCGCGCAGCCCCTCGACGGAGCCCTGGAAGCAGATCTCGCCGCCGTTGGTCCCGGCTCCGGGGCCGAGGTCGACGACGTGGTCGGCGATCGCGATCGTCTCCGGCTTGTGCTCCACGACCAGGACGGTGTTGCCCTTGTCGCGCAACTGCAGGAGCAGGTCGTTCATCCGGGCGATGTCGTGCGGGTGCAGGCCGATGGTGGGCTCGTCGAAGACGTAGGTGACGTCGGTGAGCGAGGAGCCGAGGTGGCGGATCATCTTGGTGCGCTGCGCCTCGCCGCCGGACAGCGTGCCGGCCGGCCGGTCGAGGGAGAGGTAGCCCAGGCCGATCTGCACGAAGGAGTCCAGGGTCTCCCCCAGCCCGGCCAGCAGCGGGGCCACCGCCCCCCGCGCGTGGCTCGCGCCACGGTACGCGCGGGAGGTGCCCCCAGGCTCGTCCAGCTTGCGCACCCAGTCGGCCAGGTCGCTGATCTGCATGGCGCAGGCCTGGGCGATGTCGACCCCGTCGATCTTCGACGACCGGGCCGCCGCGCTGAGCCGGGTGCCGTCGCACTCCGGGCAGGTGGTGAAGACGACGGCCCGGTCGACGAACGCCCGGACGTGCGGCTGCATCGCCTCCCGGTCCTTCGACAGCATCGACTTCTGGATCTTGGGGATCAGGCCCTCGTAGGTCAGGTTGATCCCGTCGACCTTGATCTTGGTCGGCTCCTTGTGCAGCAGGTCGTGCAGCTCGGTCTCGGTGAACTCGCGGATCGGCTTGTCCGGGTCGAAGAAGCCGCAGCCGCTGTAGATGCGGCCGTACCAGCCGTCGGCGCTGTAGCCGGGGATGGTGAACGGGCCCTCGTTCAGTGACTTGGCGTCGTCGTAGAGCTGGCTGACGTCGATGTCGGTGACCCGGCCCATGCCCTCGCAGCGGGGGCACATCCCGCCGGTGATGCTGAACTCGCGGCGCTCCTTGACCGTCCTGCCGCCCTGTTCGAAGGTGACCGCTCCGGCACCGCTGACCGAGGCGACGTTGAAGGAGAAGGCCTGCGGTGAGCCGATGTGCGGCTGCCCGAGCCGGCTGAACAGGATGCGCAGCATCGCGTTGGCGTCGGTGGCGGTGCCGACGGTGGACCGCGGGTTGGCGCCCATCCGCTCCTGGTCGACGATGATCGCGGTGGTCAGCCCGTCGAGGACGTCGACGTCCGGGCGCGCCAGGCTGGGCATGAAGCCCTGGACGAACGAGCTGTAGGTCTCGTTGATCAGCCGCTGGGACTCGGCGGCGATGGTGCCGAACACCAGCGAGCTCTTGCCCGATCCGGAGACGCCGGTGAACACCGTCAGCCGGCGCTTGGGCAGCTCGAGGCTCACGTCCCTGAGGTTGTTCTGCCGCGCGCCCACCACGCGGATCCGGTCGTGGCGGTCGGCAGCGTGCTCCGGTGCGGTGCTCACGTCTCTCCTCTCCGGGCGGGGCGGTGGTGGCGCTCGGTCGGCCTGGCGCGCGGTCGGCCGGGCGCTCGGTCAGCCTGGCGCAGATCGGCCGGCGTGGGCGCTCACCGGCTCTCCTGGATCCGGATCATGTTGCCCGCGGGGTCGCGGACGGCGCAGTCCCGCAGGCCGTAGGGCTGGTCGGTCGGCTCCTGGACCACCTCGACACCGGCGGCCGCCAGCGCGGTGAAGGTGGTGTCCAGGTCGGGGGTGGCCAGGTTGACGCCGAAGAAGCTGCCCTTGGCCAGCAGCTCCTCGATGGTGCGGCGCTCGTCGTCGGTGAGGCCCGGGCCGGCCGCCGGCGGGTGCAGCACGATCGCGGTGTCGGGCTGGCCGGTCGGGCCGACGGTGATCCACCGCATCCCCTCGTACCCGACGTCGAGGCGCACCTCGAAGCCGAGGACGTCGCGCCAGAACAGCAGCGAGGCGTCGGGGTCGGTGTGCGGGAGGAAGCTGGAGTGGATGGTGAGGTCCATGCCGGTCACGCTAGGGACGGCGCAGCCGTCCGTGCTTCTCGATTCCTGACCGGTCTGGTGACCTGCTTCGTGACGCAGGACGGCAGCCCCGCGCCCGGGCCGGCCGCCACCCGCCGGTAGACGCTCGGCGGCACCCCGACCAGCTCGGTGAAGCGGGTGCTGAACGTGCCCAGCGACGAGCAGCCGACCGCGAAGCAGACCTCGGTCACGTTGAGGTCGCCCCGGCGGAGCAGCGCCATCGCCCGCTCGATCCGCCGGGTCATCAGGTAGGCGTGGGGCGGCTCGCCGTAGGCATCCCGGAACTGGCGGCTCAGGTGCCCGGCCGACAGGTGCACGCCCCGGGCGAGCGCCTCGACGTCGAGGGGCTGGGCGTACTCGCGGTCGATGCGGTCGCGGACCCGTCGCAGCCGCGCGAGGTCGGCCAGCCGCTGCTGCCGCGCGTCCGGTGCGCTCGTCACGCGGGTGACCGTCCCACAGGTGGCTCCGCGGTGACCAGGGCCGATGCCCTGCCACGGGCGTGACAGCCCCTGACGGGGCCACGCCGGCACCGGCGGGTGGTTGTGGCGCCGGTCACCAGCGGGCTACCGTGGCCCTGTGGCCGGGCAGCTGATTACCTGCGGGCCCGTCGGCGACTGACTCTCGCGCCGCCGGGTCCGTGCGCACGTCGGTCGAGGTCGCTCCCCGCTGACCAGGGCCAGTCCGGCCCGGAGGCACCCATGCCCGCCCCGCACACCTCCCCCCGCGACGCCGCCAAGGTGCGCGTCGTCGTCACCGACGCCCTCGGCCTGCAGCGCGTCCTGAGCCTGCTCACCGGACGGCAGCACGTCTTCACCCGGCTGGCGGCCGAGGAGGCCGGCGCCGACCGGTGGACGGTCAGCGTCGACCTGCTCGCCGCGCCCGGCGAGACCGACCTGGTGGCCGCCCGGCTGCACCGGCTGCCCAGCGTGCTGACCGTCGACGTCACCTCGGCGGCGCGGCTGGCCGCGACCGGCTGAGGGCCGGTCCCCGCCTCGCCGGGTCCCAGCTCCCGGCGAGGCGGCGCAGGTCCGGCGAGGTGGCGCAGGTCCGGCGAGGCGGCGCAGGTCCGGCGAGGCGGCGCAGGTCCGGCGAGGCGGCGCAGGTCCGGCGAGGCGGCGCAGGTCCGGCGAGGCGGCGCAGGTCCGGCGAGGCGGCGCAGCGGTCGCGGCGCGTCAGGCGCCGCGCCGCGCCCGGGACGCCTCGGCCAGCTCCGCCAGCAGCTGCTCGGTCGTCTGCAGGTCCACGCAGGCGTCGGTGACGCTCACGCCGTACTCGAGCGCCTCCGGGTGGCGGCGGTCCAGGTCCTGCCGGCCCGCGACCAGGTTGCTCTCCAGCATCACCCCGCGGATCGCACGCTCGCCGGCCGCCAGCTGCCCGGCCAGGTCGTGCACGACGTCGGCCTGGCGGCGGTGGTCCTTCCGGCTGTTGCCGTGCGAGGCGTCGACGACGACCACCTCGGGCAGCCCGCGCGCGGCCAGCGCCTGCTTCGTCGCCGCGATGTGCGCCGCCGAGTGGTTGGGGCCGTCCTTGCCACCGCGCAGGATGACGTGGCCGGTGTCGTTGCCGGTCGTCGACAGCTGAGCGCTGACGCCGTGCCGGTCCACCCCGAGGAACTGGTGGCCCGCCCGCGCGGTGAGCACCGCCTGGACGGCCACGTCGATGCTGCCCTCCGGTGAGTTCTTGAAGCCGACCACCGAGGAGAAGCCGGACACCCGCTCCCGGGCCGTCTGGTCGGTGACGTTGCGCGCCCCGACGCCGTTGTAGGTGACCAGCCCGTCGACGTACTGCGGGGTGAGCGCGTTCAGCGGCTCCGCCGCCACCGGCACGCCGAGGGCGGTGATCCGGCCCATCAGCATCCGGGTGGCGACGAGGCCGACGCTGATCCGGCTGGAACCGTCCAGGAACGGGTCGTAGGCGAAGCCCTTCCAGTCGACCTCCGTGCGGGGCTTCTCCGTGTAGGTCCGCATCAGGATCTCCAGGTCCGCGCCGTGCCGCGCCCGCATCCGGCCGAGGAAGGCGGCGTACTCCAGCGCGGCGGCCGGGTCGTGCACCGAGCAGGGGCCGGCGATCACGGCCAGCCGGTCGTCGGCCCCCGAGACGATCGCGGTCATCGCGCGCCGCGCCTCCCGGGTGGTGGCCACCGACTCGGCCGACAGCGGCACCACCGTCGCCACGGCAGCCGGGGTGACCACGACGCTCAGCCCGGTGATCCGGGCGTTCACCAGGTCGGCGAGGTCGACGTCAGGCGCGGGGGCCACGCCCAGCCCCCGGGCGACCTCGGGCAGCAGCTCCCGCAGCGTGGCGTCGACCTGCGCGTTCACCCGGGTCTGCACCTCGAGCAGGGCGTCGGCCACCCGGGTCGCGTCGTCCAGCAGCCGGTCGGTCGGCATGGGGTCTCCTCCGTGGTCGTGGGTCACCGGCTGGTCCGGTCCCCGCCGGCTCGGCGTGCTGCGGCGCACACCCTGCACCGGCCTGGCGGCCGGCACCGGACGCACCCTCCCGCGCGATCGAGCACACGCGCTTTCGCGCGATCAAGCACACGCACTTCCGCGCGATCAAGCACACGCACTTCCGCGCGATCAAGCACACGCACTTCCGCGCGATCAAGCACACGCACTTCCGCGCGATCGAGCACACGCACTTCCGCGCGATCGAGCACACGCACTTCCGCGCGATCGAGCACACGCGCTTTCGCGCGATCGAGCACACGCACTTCCGCGCGATCGAGCACACGCACTTCCGCGCGATCAAGCACACGCACTTCCGCGCGATCAAGCACACGCGCTTTCGCGCGATCAAGCACACGCGCTTTCGCGCGATCAAGCGCGCCTGGCGGCCCGCACTCGACGGGGTGCCCGGCGCAGGGGGCTGCCTGCGGGAGGGCGCGGGTCAGAGGTTCTTGCCGCAGGTCGGCCACGCGCCGGCGCCCTGGGTGAGGAGCACCTCCTCGGCGACGGCGATCTGCTGCTCGCGGGTGGCCAGGTCGGCGCGCGGTGCGTAGGCGGTGCCGCCGTGCCCGACCCACGTCTGCTGGCCGAACTGCAGGCCGCCGTAGTAGCCGTTGCCGGTGTTGATGCTCCAGTTGCCGCCGGACTCGCAGCGGGCGACGGCGTCCCAGTCGTGCCCGGCGGGAGCCGGCGGCGGGGCGGGGGCGGGCGCCGGTGCGGGCGCTGGGGCCGGTGCCGGGCGAGGAGCGGGCGGCGGGGCAGGCGTCGGGGTGCTGGGCACCGGCGGCGCTGCGGCCTGGGCCGCGCCCTCCGCCTCGGCCTCGGCCTCGGCCTCGACCTCGACCTCCAGGGTGACCAGCGTGGTCCGGGCGGCGGCGAGCCGGGCCTGGGTCGCCGCCTGCTCGGCCTGCAGCTCGGCGGCTCGCCGGCGGGCGTCGTCCTCCTGCTGCTCGGCGGCGGCGAGGTCGGCCGCCGCCCGGTCGGCGAGGGCGGCGGTCTCTTCGAGCGCGGCCTGGGCGGTGGCCGCGGCCTCGGCGGCGCGCTGCCGCGCGCCGGTGAGCTCGTCGACGACCTCGCCCCGGCTGCGGCCGACCGCGCCGAGCAGTGCCACCCGCTCGAGCACCTCCGCCGGGTCGTCCGCGGTCACCAGCGCCGCGAGCCCCGGGGACGTCGTGCTCCCCTTGTAGGTGTCCCGGGCGAAGGCGGCGACCTCGGCGCGCGCGGCGTCCGCCTCCTCCGCTGCCTGCCGGACGACGACCGTGGCGGCAGCCGCCGCCTGCTCCGCGGTGCGCTGCTCGGCGAGCCCCTGCTCGTAGCGGGCCCGGGCGGCCGCGGCGTCGGCCTGCGCGGTGCCGATCGCCGCCTGCGCGGCCCCCTGCTCGGCCAGGGCCGCGCCGACCTGCTCGGCGGCCTGGTCGGCAGCGCGCTGGGCGGCGGCGAGCTGCTCGTCCGACGGTGCGGCGGTGGCCACGCCGGGGAGCACCGCCCAGCCCAGGACGCCGGTCAGCAGCACACCGGCGAGCCGCCCGCGCCGCTGCCGGGCACGCGCGCCACTGGTCGGGGTCGTCTCCTGCACGCGGCGTCCTCCTCGTCGGGCCTGCACGTCCGGACCGCCGCGTGGACCGTCCCCGACCCAGTGTGCGCCGCCGACGCGGCCCGGGCCAGGCCGGACCGGGCCCCACCCCGAACGCCCCGGCAGCAGCCGCACGCCGGGGCGTCGGACCACCGGCAGCGGGGTACCGCGGTCGCCATGAGCGGCAAGACGGCGGAGGACTACGCGGACGACTACACCGACCCGGAGCTGCGCGCCCGGCTCAAGGAGGAGATCAAGTCCGGCGACCGCGGCGGGCGGCCGGGCCAGTGGAGCGCGCGGAAGAGCCAGCTGCTGGTCAGCGAGTACGAGCAGCACGGCGGCGGCTACCGGCACGAGGGCGAGCGGACGGAGTCCCAGCGCCACCTCCAGGAGTGGACCGACCAGGACTGGCACGCCGCCGACGGCGATGCGTCGGCCCGGGACGAGGACAGCAGCACACGGCGCTACCTGCCCGACGCCGCGTGGCAGCTGCTCAGCCCGGAGGAGCAGCGCGCCACCGACGAGGCGAAGAGGTCCGGGGAGGAGCAGCACGTGCCGAACACCGCCGCGGCCCGGGAGGCACGGGCGGCCGCCGAGCTGGTCGACGTCCCCGCGCCCGAGGCGCGACGGCGGGTGGCCGGGATGCACGGCGATGAGCAGCTGGACCGGGCCGAGCACGCCGAGCGCGACCTGGGCAAGGGCCGCAAGACGGTCCTCGACCGGATCGAGCGGCAGCGCGCGGCCGACGACCGCAGCAGCTCCGACGACTGAGCCGGCCCGGGCGGTGCGGCCACCGGTCCCGCGCCGCGGAGGCACCACCCCGCTACCCTGCGCCGCAGCCGGGGGCCGCTGACGTAGCGTCAGGATCATGAGCAGAACGCGTCGAGATCCCCGGACGCCCCCGGCCCTGCCCGCGGCCGGCCTCCGGGTGGTGGCCCTCGGCGGCCTGGGTGAGATCGGCCGCAACATGACCGTGTTCGAGCACGCCGGCAAGCTGCTGATCGTCGACTGCGGCGTGCTGTTCCCCGAGGAGCACCAGCCCGGGATCGACGTCATCCTCCCCGACTTCACCTCCATCCGGGACCGGCTGGACGACGTGGTCGCCGTCGTGCTCACCCACGGGCACGAGGACCACATCGGCGGCGTCCCGTACCTGCTCCGCGAGCGGCGCGACATCCCGGTCGTCGGGTCGAAGCTGACGCTGGCCTTCATCGAGGCCAAGCTCAAGGAGCACAAGATCACCCCGGTGACCGAGCAGGTGGCCGAGGGCGACGAGCTGCGGCTGGGCCCCTTCGACCTGGAGTTCCTGGCGGTCAACCACTCCATCCCCGACGCGCTCGCGGTGGCGATCCGCACCGCGGCCGGGCTGGTGCTGCACACCGGCGACTTCAAGATGGACCAGTTCCCGCTGGACCAGCGGATCACCGACCTGCGCGGGTTCGCCCGGCTGGGCGAGGAGGGCGTCGACCTCTTCCTCACCGACTCCACCAACGCCGACGTCCCGGGGTTCACCACCTCCGAGGGCGAGCTCACCCCGGCGATCGACACCGTGTTCCGCACCGCGCCCAAGCGGGTCATCGTCTCCAGCTTCGCCAGCCACGTGCACCGCATCCAGCAGGTGCTCGACGCCGCACACGAGCACGGCCGCAAGGTCGCCTTCGTCGGCCGCTCGATGGTGCGCAACATGGGGATCGCCCGCGACCTGGGCTACCTGCGGGTGCCCAAGGGCCTGGTCGTCGACCTGAAGGTGCTGGAGAAGCTGCCCGCCGACCAGGTCTGCCTGATCTGCACCGGGTCGCAGGGCGAGCCGATGGCGGCGCTGTCTCGGATGGCCAACCGGGACCACGTCATCCGGATCTCCGAGGGCGACACCGTGCTGCTGGCCAGCTCGCTGATCCCGGGCAACGAGAACGCCATCTACCGGATCATCAACGAGTTCACCCGGATCGGCGCCAACGTGGTGCACAAGGGCAACGCAAAGGTGCACGTCTCCGGCCACGCCAGCGCCGGCGAGCTCGTCTACTGCTACAACATCGTCAAGCCGCGCAACGTCATGCCGGTGCACGGGGAGTCCCGCCACCTGCGGGCCAACGCCGACCTGGCCATCCGTACCGGTGTCGACCCGAAGCGGGTCGTCATCGCCGAGGACGGCGTGGTGGTGGACCTGGTCGACGGCCGCGTCTCGGTCACCGGCAAGGTGCCGGCCGGCAACGTCTACGTCGACGGCAACACCGTGGGCGGGGCGACCGAGGCCTCGCTGAAGGACCGCCGCACCCTCGCCGAGGAGGGCGTGATCACCGTCGTCGCCATCGTGGACGCCGACACCGGTCAGCTCGCGGAGGCACCGGACTTCCTGGCCCGCGGGTTCGTGCACGAGGCGGAGTCCTTCGACGCCGCGGTGCCGGTGATCGAGCGGGAGCTCGCCCGGGCAGCGGCGGACGGGGTCACCGACGCCGCCCAGCTGGAGGAGCTGATCGGCCGCGCCGTGGCCGGCTGGGCCAACCGCGCCCACCGCCGCGCGCCGGTGGTCATCCCGGTCGTCATCGACGCCTGAGCCGGCCGCCCCGGACGACCGCCCTGCCCGGACCGGCGAGGGCGGTCGTCCGGCCAGCCACCCGAGGGAACCCTTCCTTGACGTGAGGGTCAGGATGGAGGGGACTCGGACGGCCGTGGTGCCGTCCCGACCCGGACCACCGCTGTTCCGGCTCCCCCTGCGCGTCCGTGCGCACGACCCGGAACGGTGGCATGTCCTCCCTGCCTGCACCCCCCGCCCTCCGCCGGCCGAGCTGGCTCACGCCGTCGGTCGCCCGCACCGAGGTGCTGGCCGGCCTCGTCGTCGCGCTGGCGCTGATCCCCGAGGCGATCAGCTTCTCGATCATCGCCGGCGTCGACCCGCGCGTCGGGCTGTTCTCCTCCTTCGTGATGGCCGTGGTCATCGCCTTCACCGGCGGCCGCCCGGCGATGATCACCGCGGCCACCGGCGCGATCGCCCTGGTCATCGCCCCGTTGGTGCGTGACCACGGGCTGAGCTACCTGCTCGCCGCCGTCGTCCTCGGCGGGGTGTTCCAGGTGCTGCTCGGCCTGGCCGGCTTCGCCCGGCTGATGCGGTTCATCCCGCGCAGCGTGATGGTCGGCTTCGTCAACGCCCTGGCCATCCTGATCTTCACCGCCCAGCTGCCGCAGCTGGTCGACGTCCCGTGGCTGGTCTACCCGATGGCCGCCGCAGGGCTGTTCATCATCTTCGGGCTCCCCCGGCTGACCACCGTGGTGCCGGCGCCGCTGGTCAGCATCATCGTGCTGACCGTGATCACGGTCGTCGCCGCCATCGCGGTGCCGACGGTCGGCGACCAGGGCGAGCTGCCCGATA
This sequence comes from Modestobacter lacusdianchii, assembly GCF_054177765.1. NCBI lineage: Bacteria > Bacillati > Actinomycetota > Actinomycetes > Geodermatophilales > Geodermatophilaceae > Modestobacter > Modestobacter lacusdianchii. The sequence continues at coordinate 68,085 of NZ_JBJJTJ010000007.1, forward strand.
CGCTGCCGTTCTTCCTGCTCCCCGACGTCCCGTTCACCCTCGAGACGTTGTCGATCATCACGCCCTACGCCCTCGGGGTCGCCTTCGTCGGGCTGATGGAGTCGCTGATGACCGCGAAGCTGGTCGACGACCTCACCGACACCCCCTCGAACAAGACCCGCGAGTCCTGGGGGCAGGGCACGGCGAACATCGCCTCCGGCCTGTTCGGCGGCATGGGCGGCTGCGCCATGATCGGCCAGACGATGATCAACGTGAAGTCCGGCGCCCGCACCCGACTGTCGACCTTCCTGGCGGGGGCGTTCCTGCTCGTGCTCGTGGTCGTGCTCGGCGACGTCGTGGCGATCATCCCGATGGCCGCCCTGGTGGCCGTGATGGTCTTCGTGTCGATCGCCACCTTCGACTGGCACAGCCTGCGCACCCTGCACACCATGCCGCGCAGCGAGACGGCGGTGATGCTGTCGACGGTGGCCGTCACGCTGGCCACCCACAACCTGGCCATCGGCGTCGGGGTCGGCGTGCTGGTCGCCTGCGTGCTCTTCGCCCGCCGCGTGGCCCACCTGGTGCAGGTCACCGCCACCACCGACGCCGACGGGCGCCGGGTCTACCAGGTGCGCGGCGCGCTGTTCTTCGCCTCGAGCAACGACCTCACCACGCAGTTCGACTACGCCGGCGACCCGCGGCAGGTGGTCATCGACCTCTCCGGCGCGCAGGTCTGGGACGCCTCCACCGTCGCCGCGCTGGACGCGATCACCCACAAGTACGAGACCCGCGGCAAGTCCGCCACCGTCGTCGGGCTCAGCGACCACTCGGCCGCCCGCTACCAGCGGCACGCCGGTCAGCTGAGCAGCCACTGATGCCCGCCGGGAAGGGCCCGGAGGCCCCGGAGCTGCCCCGCGACGGGCTGGTGCAGATCGGCCAGGTCGCCGAGCGGACCGGGCTGAGCCTGCGCACCATCCGCTTCTACGAGGAGACCGGACTGGTCGTGCCGACCGCCCGCAGCGACGGCGGCTTCCGGCTCTACAGCGACCAGGACGTCGAACGGCTGGAGGTCATCAAGCGGATGAAGCCGCTGGGCTTCTCGCTGGAGGAGATGCAGGAGCTGCTCACCCTGCTGCACGACCTCGGCCGGGGCGACGGCGACCGGGCCGCGCTGGTCGACCGGCTGCAGATGTTCCACGAGGCCGCCATCGCCCGGGTCACCGCGCTGCGCGACCAGCTCGCCGTCGCCGAGGGCTTCGCCGACACGCTGGCCGCCCAGCTGACGACGCACCGCACCGCCTGACGCGACCGGCCGGCGGGCCGATCGCCCGGACCGGCGAGGCCAGCAGCGCCAGGCCCGCGAACCACGAGGGCGGCGGCTCGGCGCCCGGGACCGCGGTCACTCCGGCAGCGGCGCACCGCCGGCGTCGTGCGTGCCGGTGAGCGGCTGCTCGGTGCTGGACCGCTCGCGCCAGCTCAGCAGCTGCCAGCCGTCCGCCGTGCTGCCCTCCAGCGTCACGACACCGGTGTTGGCCAGCGGGCGGCTGCGGACGTCCTCGACCGTCACGTCGGCTGCCCGCGCGGCCAGCCAGGTGCGGATCATCGCGCCGTGGCTGACCGCGACGGCGGTGCCGGCGACCGCCTCCAAGGTGGCGACCGCCGCGTCGAACGCCCCGAGCACCGTCTCACCCGCCGGCCCACCGGGCAGCCGGTCCGGCGCGGCGCCGTCGGCCCAGGAGAACGCGACCTCGAGGTACCGGGCGCCGGCCTCGGCGCCGGTGTGCATCTCCAGGTCACCGGCGCTGATCTCCCGGAGCCCGTCCAGGGTGCGCACCGGCAGCTCCCGCGCGGCAGCCAGCGGCGCGGCGGTCTGCTGCGCCCGCAGCAGCGGAGAGGCAGCCAGGACGTCGATCCGCTCGCCGGCCAGGTCGTCCACCAGCTCGGCCGCCTGTCGGCGGCCGAGGTCGGTCAGCGCGGCACCCGGCGCCGCGGTGTCCAGGGCGTGCACCAGGTTCGACGCCGTCTGCCCGTGCCGTACCAGGACCAGCCGCATGCTCCGCCTCACCGTTCGGGCCGGGACCCCTTGCCGCCCCGGGGCCTCCGTGCCAGTCCACCACGGGCGGCATGGGAACGACCGAGCTGCCCCGTCAGCCGGCCCGGCCGGGCACGGGTCAGCCGGCTGGGCGGGTGCGCCGGATGTCGGTCCAGCCGGTGTAGCCGCGCTGCTCCAGCAGCCGGAGCAGCCGCGGCGCGCAGGGGAAGTGCTCGAGGAACGCCGCGTCCAGCAGCGCGATCAGCTCGCGACTGATCGGCTGCTCCTCCGCCCCGGCGGACACCACGGCCGCCTCCGCGAGGAAGGCCTCCACCCGGTCGGCGAGCCCGGGCAGCCGCGGGTCGTCGGCCGTGCAGTCGGCGAGCTCCCCGAGGTCGAGGTAGAGCCGGCGCAGCGCCGGGTGCTCGATCTGCGCGTGCTTCACCGCCATCATCGGCGCCACCTGCTCCGGCGCCTGGGCCGCGATCAGGATCCAGCTGTCCCGCTCGATCTCGACCAGCCGCTCCGGGAAGCCGAGCTCGCGCATCCGACCCAGGTAGGCGACCGCCAGCGGGGGCAGCACCAGGCTCTCCCCCGCCGCCAGCTGGGCGATCCGCTCCCGGTGCCGCTGGCGGTCGCGGATCTCCGCCCGCAGGCGGCGGTCGACCTCCTCGACCGCCGCCGCGAAGTCCGCCTCGTCAGCCGCCAGCAGCTCCCGCACCCGGGCCAGCGGCACCCCGGCCTCGGCCAGGGTGCGGATCCGGATGAGCTCCACGACGGCCGCGGCGTCGTAGCGCCGGTAGCCGGAGTGGTCCCGGCCGGGCTCGGGCAGCAGGCCCGTCGCGTGGTAGTGCCGGACGGCGCGCACGGTCACCCCGGCGTAGGACGCGAGCTGGCTGATGGTCAGCACGGCCGGGTCCTCCTCCCTCGTCGTCCTGGTCAGCCGATCTTCCGCCGGTAGGTGCGCACCGCGAGCGCGTAGGCCACCAGCAGGAGGCCGACGCACCAGGCGACCGCGACCCAGCCGTCGTCGCCGACGGGCTGCTCGACGAACAGCGCGCGCAGCGTGTCCACGATCGGGGTGACCGGCTGGTGCTCGGCGAACCAGCGCACCGGGCCCGGCATGCCGGCGGTGGGCACGAACGCCGAGCTGATGAACGGCAGGAAGACCAGCGGGTAGGAGAACCCGCTCACCCCGTCGAGCGAGCTCGCGGTCAGCCCGGGGACGACCGCCAGCCAGGTCAGCGCCAGGGTGAACAGCACCAGGATGCCGAGGACGGCGAGCCAGGCGAGCGGCCCGGCGCCGGTCCGGAACCCCATCGCCACGGCGACGAGGACGACCAGCAGCAGCGAGACCAGGTTCGCCACCACCGAGGTCAGCACGTGCCCCCACAGCAGCGCCGACCGGGCGATCGGCATCGACTGGAACCGCTCGAAGATCCCGCTGGCGACGTCGCTGAACAGCCGGAAGGCGGTGTAGGCGATCCCGGAGGCGATGGTGATGAGCAGGATCCCGGGCAGCAGGTAGTCGACGTAGCGCCCGTCGCCCACCTCGATCGCGCTGCCGAAGACGTGGACGAACAGCAGCAGCATGGCGATCGGCGTGACCGCCGTGGTGACGATCGTGTCCGGGCTGCGCAGGACGTGCCGCAGCGACCGCTTCAGCAGCGTCGCGGTGTGGCGGACGGCGTGGCTGGTGCTCATCGGTCCGCCTCCTCCTGGCCGCCGCCGACGATGGCGAGGAAGACGTCCTCGAGCGTGGGCTGCTTCTCCACGTGCTCGACCGTGGCCGGTGGCAGCAGCTGCCGGAGCTCGGCGAGGGTGCCCTCGGCGATGATCCGGCCCTGGTGCAGCACCGCGATCCGGTCGGCGAGCTGCTCGGCCTCGTCGAGGTACTGGGTGGTGAGCAGCACCGTGGTGCCCCGGCCGGCGAGCTCCCGGACGGTGGCCCAGACCTCGAGCCGCGACTGCGGGTCCAGCCCCGTCGTCGGCTCGTCGAGGAAGAGCACCGGCGGGTCGCCGATCAGGCTCATCGCGATGTCCAGGCGGCGGCGCATCCCGCCCGACCAGGTCGACACCCGGCGCCCGGCGGCGTCGGTCAGGTCGAACCGGGTGAGCAGGTCGTCGGCGACCCGGCCCGGGTCGGGCAGGTGCCGCAGCTGGGCGACGAGCACCAGGTTCTCCCGGCCGGTGAGCAGCTCGTCGACGGCGGCGAACTGCCCGGTGAGGCTGATCGAGCCGCGCACCTGCGCGGGCTGGGTGGCGACGTCGTGGCCGTCGACGGTGGCCGTGCCGCCGTCGGCACGGAGCAGGGTGCACAGGATCCGCACGGTGGTGGTCTTGCCGGCGCCGTTGGAGCCCAGCAGGGCTGACACGGTGCCCGCGGGGACGCGCAGGTCGACGCCCGCGAGCACTGCACGATCGCCGAAGGACCTGGTCAGCCCGGCGATCTCGATGGCTGGTGGAGTGGTCATGGCGGGAGCGTCCAGCCCTGACGCTGCGTCAAGGTCAAGCCCCGGCGGCGAGCACCCGGCCCGTCCCGGTCACCGACGCGGCCGCTCGGGCCCCGGGCCGCGCCAGCGCAGCACCTCCAGCGCGGCGGCGACGGCCACCGCGTTCTCCGCCAGCGGCCGCGGGAGCAGGGCGTCGGCCCGGGCCAGCCGGCGCAGCACGGTGTTGCGGTGGGTGTAGAGCCGCTGCGCCGTCCGGGAGGCGTTGCCCAGCTCGCGGACGTAGCCGAGCACCGTGTCCCGGGTGTCGGCGTCGGCACCGGCCAGGTCGCCGAGGGTGTCGGTGAGGAACTCCGCCACCCGGGTGCTGTCGCTGGTGAGCAGCGCGACCAGCTGCACGTCCTGGTGGCGGGCGACCTGCTGCGGTGAGGTGAGCCGGGCCAGCATCTGCTGGGTGGTCGCCGCGTCCAGGTGGCTGCGCCGGAAGCCCGCGACGTCGGTGCCCGGCCGGCCCACCGCCACCCGGACGTCGGGGGCGTCGGCGAGGCCGGCGGTCAGCGCGGTCACCTCGGGCGCCTGGCCGACCGGCAGCCAGACCCACAGCGCCCCGGCGCCGGCCACGACGGTCAGCCGCCGGGTGGCGCCGCTGGCCCGCATCGCCGCCTCGGCTGCGGCCTCCAGCTGTTCGGGTCCACCGCCACCGGTGCCCCAGACGATGACGGCGGTGTGCGGTCCGGTGAGCCCGTAGCCCAGCTGCGCCTCGGCCCGGGCCCGGGCCAGTGGCGCGCCCTCCAGCAGGAGGGAGACCGTCGCCCGGCGCTCGGCGTGCGCGCCGCGGGTGAGCTCGGCGCGCTCGGTCGCCATCCGGGCGGCCACCGCGGCCACGGTGTCGTCGAGGAAGGTGGTGATCGACCGCGCCGAGACGTCCAGCAGCTCGCGCAGCTGCGCCGGGTCGGCGGTGAGGTCGAAGCAGATGTCCATCCAGCGGCGCCAGGCCACGCCCTGGGCGGTGCGGTAGGCATCCAGACCGACGTGGTCGAGCCCGCGCCGGACCAGGTCGCGGGCCCCGTCGAACACCTCGGGCCCCAGCGCCACCGGCACCCGCTCCCCCGGCCGCTGCACGTTGGCCGTCGCCCAGTGCAGCAGGTTGGCCAGGTTCGCCCGCCGGGTGCCCTCGGCGAGCACCGGGTCCTCGGCGACCGGCCGCATGCCCGCACCGCTGAGCGCGGCGGTGTGCAGCTCGGTCACCCAGTCCGCCCGCGGGTCTAGGGCGATCTCCGCGCCGCGCCGGAAGAGCTCGCGCACGGCGGGCGACGGCGGCGTCCAGTCCCGGGTCACCGGTGCATCGTGCACCAGCAGCAGCTGAGCGAGGTGCAGACGGTGGTGGCAGGCCGTGGCCCGGGTCACGGATGGTCGAGGGGTGCCGCCCCTCGACGACGCCCCCGACGCCCACCCGGCCCCCGAGCACCTCGACGTGCTGATCGTCGGCGCCGGCCTCTCCGGCATCGGCGCCGCCGTGTACCTGCAGCGTGACCACCCGCAGCGGAGCTTCGCCCTCCTGGAGGCGCGCGGCGCGACCGGCGGCACGTGGGACCTCTTCCGCTACCCCGGCATCCGGTCGGACTCCGACCTGTACACCTTCGGCTACGAGTTCAAGCCCTGGCGCGACGAGGAGTCGATCGCCGGCGCCGACCGGATCCTCGCCTACCTCCGCGAGACCGCGAGCGAGCACGGCATCGACGCCCGGGTGCGCTTCCACTCCCGGGTGGTCTCCGCCTCGTGGTCGTCCGAGCAGGCCCGCTGGACGGTGGACGTGGAGCGCGGCGACACCGGCGAACGGACGACGCTCACCTGCAGCTGGCTGTTCTGCGCCGGCGGGTACTACCGCTACGACGAGGGGTTCACCCCGCACTTCGAGGGCCGCGACCGGTTCACCGGGCCGATCGTGCACCCCCAGCACTGGCCCGAGGACCTGGACACCACCGGCAAGCGGGTCGTCGTGATCGGCAGCGGCGCCACCGCGGTGACCCTGGTGCCCGCGCTGGCGGCCACCGCCGCGCACGTGACGATGCTGCAGCGCACACCCAGCTACGTGCTGCCCGTGCCCGCCGCGGACAAGCTGGGCAACCGGCTGCGCCGGCTGCTCGGCGAGGAGCGCGCCCATCCCCTCATCCGGCGCAAGAACATCGCCAAGGGCCAGTGGATCTGGCGGTTCTGCCAGCGCCACCCCGACCGGGCGCGGAAGCTGATCCGCTGGGTGACCACCAAGCAGCTGCCGCCGGGTTATCCGGTCGACGAGCACTTCAACCCGCCCTACGGCCCGTGGGACCAGCGGTTGTGCGCCGTCCCGAACGGCGACCTGTTCCGCGCCATCTCCGACGGCTCGGCCGCCGTGGTGACGGACCGGATCGCCACCTTCACCGAGCGGGGCGTGCTGCTGGAGTCCGGCCGCGAGCTGCCCGCCGACGTCATCGTCACCGCCACCGGGCTGAACGTGCAGGCCTTCGGCGGCATCGAGCTCACCGTCGACGGCACGCCGGTGCGACTGCCCGAGACGGTCGCCTACAAGGGCATGATGCTCTCCGGCGTGCCCAACCTGGCCTACGCGATCGGCTACACCAACAGCTCCTGGACGCTGAAGATCGGGTTGCTGTGCGAGCACTTCTGCCGGCTGCTGACCCATCTGGACCGCGCCGGGTACGACAGCGCCCGCCCCGAGGTGGCCGACCCCGCCATGCCGACCCGGCCGCTGCTGGACTTCGGAGCCGGCTACGTCCGCCGGGCCGTCGACCAGCTGCCGAGGCAGGGCGACCGGATGCCCTGGCTGACCTCCACGGACTACCGGGCCGACGTCGCGATGCTGCGCACCGACGACGTCACCGACCCCGAGCTGCACCTCTCCCGCGCCACCGCGGCGGTGCCGGCATGACCGCCCCCGCCCCGGACGACGACCTGTTCGTCGACCTGCCCGCCGGCCCACGGCTCTGCCACCGCACGGCCGGCCCGGACGACGGCGTCCCGCTGCTGTTGATCGCCGGCCTCGGCATCGACCTGACCTCCTGGCCGCAGCGGATGGTGGACGGCTTCACCGACCGCGGCTTCCGGGTCATCCGGTTCGACAACCGGGACGTCGGCCGCTCCACCTCGATCGTCACCCCGCCGCCCGGGCGGCTGCGCCAGCTGCTCGCCCGGCCGCGCCCGGACGCCTACGACCTGGCCGACATGGCCGCCGACACCGTTGGTCTGCTCGACCACCTGGAGGTCTCGCAGGTGCACCTGGTCGGCATGTCGATGGGCGGGATGATCGCCCAGACCGTCGCCGCCCGGCACCCCGGCCGGGTCGCCAGCCTCACCTCGATCTTCTCCACCACCGGCGACCGGCGGGTCGGCCAACCGGCCCGGTCGACGCTGCTGCGGATGGCCAGGCGCCCGGCGCGCACCGTCGAGGAGTCGGTGCAGCGGCACCTGGCGCTGCTCGGGCACATCGGCTCACCGCAGTTCCTGCCCGACGACGACCTCGAGCGGGCCTGGGCCATCGGGCTCTGGGACCGCGGCGGTGGTGCGCGCGCCCGGTCCGGCGTGCCCCGGCAGATCAGCGCCATCCACGCCTCCGGCGACCGCACCGCGGAGCTGCGACGGATCACCACACCCACCCTGGTGGTGCACGGCTCGACCGACCGGATGGTGCACCCGACCGGCGGGCGGGCCACCGCGGCGGCGATCCCGGGCTCCCGGCACGTGGAGATCACCGGCATGGGCCACCACCTGGCCCCCGGCGTCGTCGACCAGCTCGTCGACCTGACCACCGACCTCGCGCGGAGCACCGGTGCTCCGCTCCCGACCGCAGGAGACCCCCGATGAGCAGCGTGCAGGGCAAGGTCGCCGTCGTCACCGGCGCAGGCTCGGGCATCGGCCGGCAACTGGCCGTGGAGCTGGCCCGGCGCGGCGCGCGGCTGGCCGTCTCCGACGTGGACGAGTCCGGGCTGGCCGCGACCGCCGCCCGCGCCGAGGCGCTCGGCGCGCAGGTGCACCGCGCCCGGCTCGACGTGACCGACCGCGCCGCGGTGACCGGCTACGCCGACGTGGTGGCCGGGCACTTCGGCGTCGTCCACCAGGTCTACAACAACGCCGGGGTCGCCGGCGGCGCCCCGGTGCTGGACAGCGACTGGGCCGACTACGACCGGATCCTGGGCGTCAACCTGTTCGGTGTGCTGCACGGGACGAAGGCGTTCCTGCCGCACCTGGTCGCCTCCGGCGACGGGCACGTGGTCAACGTGTCGAGCCTGAACGGGATCATGGCCCAGGCGTCGATCAACGCCTACAGCGCGAGCAAGTTCGCCGTCCGCGGGTTCACCGAGGCGCTGCGCGCGGAGATGCTGCTGGCCGGGCACCCGGTGCAGGTGACCGTCGTCCACCCCGGTGGGGTGCGCACCAACATCGCCACCGCGGCGCTCGAGCACGCCCGCACCCAGGGCGCGGTCACGCCGGCGGACGAGGCCCGGATGCGCGTCTACAACGAGAAGCTGCTGCGGATGCCGGCCGATCAGGCCGCCCGGATCGTGGTGGACGGCGTGGAGGCCGGGAAGCCGCGCGTCCTGGTGGGCAACGACGCGAAGGCCGTCGACCTGCTGGTGCGGCTGTTCCCGGCCACCTACCCGAGGATCGCCGCCCGCCTGCAGCGGCGGGCCTCCCCGTCGTGACGCCCGCCGGCTGACGTCTCCGCCGGTCCACCGGTGAGGGGTGGTGCGACCGCGTACGGCCCGCTGCTCAGGTGGTGCGGCTGGCCCGACGGTGCACCCGCCGGTCGAACCGGTCCAGCCGTCCACCCACCGGACGGCCGAAGAGCCGGCCCAGCACGACGCCGGCGGCCAGCGCCAGCCCGATGGCCGCAGCCTCCACCAGCGCGTTCAGCCCGCTGAACACGTCGGTGTCCACGACGATCGCGAAGAGCCCCCGGTAGATCGTCAGCCCGGGCAGCAGCGGGACGATGCCGCAGACCGCGACCAGCAGCGGCGGGACCCGCAGCCGGTCGGTCAGCGCCTCCCCGGAGAACCCGACGACCACGGCCGCCACCGCGCTCGACACCGCGGCACCGGCCCCGAACGCGCCGGACAGCGACGCCGTCGTCCACGACAGCACACCGGCCACGGTGGCCACGCCGATGGCCAGCGGGCGGGCGTGCGAGGCCAGTGCCCAGAAACCGGCCATCCCGGCCGCCGCGGCCAGCGACACGGCGAACGGGACGCTGGACGTCGCCGGGTCGACCACGCGCAACGGCACCTGCGCCCGCTGCGCCAGGTCCAGCACGGCGGCGATGCCGACGACGATGCCGGTGGTCAACGTCAGCACCTCGAAGGCGCGGGCCGCCGCGGTGACCGGGAAGCCGCTGATCGCGTCCTCCGCGGCGCTCACCAGCGACAGGCCCGCCAGCAGCACGACGATCCCCGCGGCGACGACGAGCGAGGCGCGGACCTGCACGTCCAGGACCACCAGGAGGACGGCCGACCCGGTGGCGACCGCGGCGCCGGCCACCTGCTGGAAGAACGTCGGGAGGCCGCGGCGGGCGAGCACCCGGATCATCTGCTCGATGGTCGCCGTGGTGACGAACGCGACCAGCGCGACCAGCCAGCCGCCACCGAGCAGGAAGGCGACGCAGCCGGCCATCCCCGACCAGCCGAGCGCGTGGATCTGCCGGCGGTAGGGGTGCGGCGCGGAGAGCACGGCGTCGAGCTGACGGTGGGCGTCCTCGACGCTCAGGCCCTCGGACTTGATCGCCTTCGCCAGGTCGGTGATGCCCTGCAACCGCGTGTAGTCCGAGCCACGCGGGCGCACGATGCGCATCAGCACCAGCGGCGCGGCGTCGTCCGGGTCGTAGCTGACGGTCAGCGACGTGAACGTGACGTCGGCCTGGCAGTCGGCCAGCCCGAACGCCGCGGAGACCCGCAGCACCGTGGCGGTCACGTCCGCGGCGGAGCCCCCGACGGCCATCATCGACTCACCGATCCGGAGCGCCAGCCGCAGCGCCTCGTGCGCGGTGCCGGGGTCGACCCGGCTGGGCTGGGCGCGCAGCGTGAAGGGCTCGGTCGGCGGTCCGGAGCCGGACACGGCCCTCCGCGCCTTGTCCGGCAGGCCGGCCAGCCGCTGCCTGCGGTCGTGGGGCGAGGGGTGCACGCCGCCAGGCTAGGCAGCGGCGTCCAGCGCCCGGGCCCGACAGCCGGTGGACTCGCTGTGGCCTTCGGTACACGTCGCGTCCACGTGGTCCCGGCCGGCGGCTGTCACCGGGCGCCGGACAGGAACTCGGGCAACGACTGCTCGAGCCGGGGGACGGCCATGGCCGCGACCGACCTCAGGTGCCTCCGCGGAGGGCGTCCACCGGTTCGATCGCTGCCGCGCGCCGGGCGGGGAGCCCGCCGGCGACCAGCCCGAGGACGGCGCCCAGCAGGGCGCCGCCGAGCGCGATCCAGGGGTCGACGACCGGTGTCCAGTCCCGGACGACGGAGATCCCGATGACCGCGAAGACGCCGAGCGTGGCGCCGATGAGGCCGCCCAGCAGGCCGATGACCACGGACTCGGCGATGAACTGGCCGGCGATCTGCCGCCGGGTCGCACCGATGGCGCGGCGGAGGCCGATCTCGCCGACGCGCTCCATCACCGACAGCGTCGTGACGTTGGTGATCCCGACCCCGCCGGCCAGCAGGACGACGACGGAGAGGATGACGAAGACGCCGTTCACGTCGGCCTGCACGTCCCGCCCCAACTCGGAGCGGCCGTCGGGGGCGTTGACCTCGAGGCTGTCCGGTTCGTCGGGGGCCAGGGCCAGCGCGGCCTGGGTGCGCAGCTGCGGCCCGGCGCCGATCGCGATGCGGGCCTGCGCGTCACCGGGGGCCCGCAGCCCGAAGTCCGCCCGCGCCGTACCGGTGGGCAGGAGCACCGCGTTGAGCAGCTCGGCGCGGACGTCGGTCGAGTCGACGATGCCCAGCACGGCGTAGGCGATGCCGTCGATGAAGATCGAGGGCTGGGTGTCGACCCGGTGGACGCCCAGCCGTTCCGCCGCCCGGGAGCCGAGCACGACCACCCGGTCGGCGCGGGTGTCGTGGCCGGCGTCGAGGAACCGTCCGGTGGACAGCTGCCCGCCGACGGTGTCCAGCAGCTCCGCCGAGGCCGCGTAGACCGGTGGGGGCGCCGCGGGCGGTTGCGAGGGGTCGTTCACCGGCACCGCCGCGATGACCGCGTCGGGCAGCGGGACCTCCGCGAGCAGGGCCGCGGACTCCACCCCGGCCAGCCGCTCCAGGCGGGCGACGGCGTCCCAGGGCAGCGTGCCCGCGGCGACGGTCGTGCCGCCGCGGGTGTCGGCGGTGGTCGGGGTGACGACGAGCTGGGTGGCGGCGGCCCGGTCGAACTGCCGGGCGATCTGGCCGGCGGCGGTCTGCGCCAGGCCGATGGTGGCGATCAGCGCGGCGATGCCCAGGACGGTGCCGACGATCGTCGTCACCAGGCGTCCGGGGCGGGACCCGATGTCGGCGGTCGCCTCGCCGAGCAGGTCGGCGAAGCGGAACCGGTCGGCCGGGTGCACCGGCGGGACGCCCGGCACCGCGTTGGCCCGAGGCCCCCGGCGCAGCCGGGCCGGGACCCGCAGCCAGGACCGACGCCCGGTGCCGGTGGTACCGGGGACCTGCTCGGTCACCCCGCCTCGCTCACGCGGCCGTCGGCGAGCCGGATCCGCCGGGAGGCACGCCGGGCGACGGCCCCGTCGTGGGTGATCACCACGAGGGTCAGCCCGTCGGCGTGCAGCTCCTCGAAGAGCGTCATGATCTCCGCCGACGTCGCCTGGTCCAGGTTGCCGGTCGGCTCGTCGGCCAGCAGCACCCGCGGGCGGGAGGCCACCGCGCGCGCCACGGCGACCCGCTGACGTTCACCACCGGAGAGGGTCCCGGGCAGGAAGCCGATGCGGTGGTCCAGTCCCACCCGGTGCAGGGCCTCCCGGGCCCGGGGCTCCCGTTCGGCCCGCGGGGTGCCGTTGTAGAGCATGGGCAGCAGCACGTTCTCCAGCACGCTGCGCCGGGACATCAGGTGGAAGGCCTGGAACACGAAGCCGAGCTGCCGGGCGCGCACGGCAGCCCGCTCGTCCTCCCCCAGCGCCCCGGTCAGCACCCCGCCCAGGCGGTACTCACCGACCGTGGGCCGGTCGAGCAGGCCGAGGATGTTCAGCATCGTCGACTTGCCCGAACCGCTGGGCCCGATGATCGACACGTACTCGCCCTCGGCCACGGAGACGCTGACGCCCTTGAGCGCCTGCACCTCCGGCGGGCCGGGGAAGGAGCGGGTGACGTCGCGGAGCTCGATGGCCGGAGCCGGACCCGGGGTGGTGACCGGGATCGGTGCGGTGGCCGGTGCGGTCATCGACCGACCACGACCAGGTCGCCGTCCGCCAGGTCGTCGTCGACGGGGCGCACCTCGACCGCGCCGTCGGCGGCCAGCCCCGTCTCGACGACCACCAGGCGGGTCTCGGCCCGGTCACCGTCCCGCGGGTCGCCCTCGACCACCTCGACGCGGGACTCCCCACCCGGTCCGGCGGTCAGCGCCGCGAGCGGCACCGAGAGGACGTCGCCCTCCGTGGCACCGACCGGGATCCCCACGCGCACGTTCGTGCCCTGCAGCTCGGTGACCTCCTCCGGGGTGAGCGGCGCGGGTTCGAGCGCCACCGTCCAGCGGGCGTCGTCGCCCTCGCCGGGGGTGACCTCGGTGATCGTCGCGGGGTGCTCCCCACCGCCGGGCAGCTGGAAGGAGGCCGGCATCCCCGCGCTGAGCAGTCTCGCGTCCGCTGCCGCCACCGTCCCGGACAGCGCCAGCGTCGCGCCCGAGACGGTCATGGCCGCACCGTCGAGCACCGATCCCCGCTCAGCCGCCACGGCGTCGACCCGCCGGGGCAGCTGGGACAGGTAGAGCACCTCCCCGGCGGGCAGCACCGGCAGCACGGCCTCCTGGGCCTCGCCGACGTCGCGGCGGGCCTGCGCCAGCTGTTCCTGCGCGGCGCCCAGCTGGGCGCGCTGCGCGGCGGTGTCCGGGGCCACGTCGAGCTGCTGGCGCCGCAGCCGGGCCAGGGCGAGGTCGTCCCGCAGGTCGCCGACGACCACGACGTCGTCCGGCGTGGTGGCCAGGGCGGCGTCCAGCGCGCGCTGCGCGCTGGCGACGGCGTTGTCGGCCTCCCGCACCTCGACCGCCGAGGGCCCACCCCGGGCGCCGGCGAGTTCCGCCTCGGCGGCGGACACCGCCTGCTCGGCTGCCCGGACGGCGTCCTGCGCCGCACGCACGCCCTCGGCGGCACCCTCCTCGGGGGCCGGCGCCGGGTACCCGGCCTGGGCGTACAACCTGGTCACGGCGGAGGCGGCGGCCTGGTCGAAGACGTCGTCCGCGGGGTCACCGGCGTCGATGCCGACCGCGCGCATGGCCTGCTTGAACTGGACGACGTCGGGCCCGGACACCCCGATGCGGAGGGTGCGGTAGGCCGGCAGCTCACCGGGCAGCACGACCACCGGCCGACCGGCGACCTCCAGGGCGACCCCGAGCGGTCCCAGTTCCGACCCGATCTCCGGCACCTGCCCGGTGACCACCGCGGGCCCGGAGATGGCCGAGGTGTCCAGGGTGACCTCGACGGAGTCGGCGTACCCGATCTCCCCCCGGATCGTCACGTCGTTGCTCAGCGCCCCGAAGGCGACGGGCACGGTGACCAGCCCGGGCTCCGGCGCCCGGGCGCCGGCCGGGTCCGGCGCGACCACGAACCGGCCCACCACCAGGCCGGCGACCAGGGCCACCACCGCGACCGCGGCAGTGGTCCACAGGGGGCGGTTGCGCTGCAGGTACGCCGGCCAGGCGACGCGCGGCCGGCGGCGTCCACCGGCCGCAGCCGCGTCGTCCCGGCCGTCGTCCCCACTGGCGTCCTGCAGGACGTCGAACTGACTGGTGCTCTCCCGCTCGACCACGTCAGTCCTGCTCGGCGGCGGCCTTCATGGCCTCCAGCTCGCTCTCGTGGTCGTCGACGAACTGCTGCTCCGCGGCGTGGGAGATGTCGGTGGCGCGGTCGCGGTAGTCGGTCTCCTCCCGGCAGTCCAGGTCCGCGAGGGCCAGCGCGACCTCTCGCTCGCCGAGGGCGTCGAGCGCGGCCTGGTCGGGCTCTCCGCCCATCTCTCCGTCCTCGGTGGGCGCGATGCTCTCGTAGATCTCGTTCAGGTCCTCGTAGACGGAGTTCTGCGCGTCGACCTGCGTCGCGTAGCCGCCGTGGCCGGCGGCGTCCATGCAGGTCGCCCACTCGGCGTCCAGCTCGGCCATGCCGGGCCAGGACGCCATGTCCTCGTACAGCGCGTTGATCGCGTCGAAGAGGGGCTTGAACTCCTCCGACTGGGACACGTCCTGCCCCTCGACCTCGTGCTGCGCCGCCCCCTGGCAGCCGGCGGTCTGCCAGTCGTACTCGTAGGAGGCCTCCTCGCTCAGCTCATCCTCCGTGGGCTGCGGGCCGTACAGCGCCTCGTAGAAGGCCGTCTGCTCGGACTCCGACAGCGTGGCCACGTAGTCGCCGTTGGGGTCGACGTACTCCTGCTCCTCCGACGGCACCTCGTCGCTCATCGGGGACTCCACCGCGCCGTAGCCGTACTGGCCGACCCACTCCCGGTCCTCGGGTTCCCACTCGGTCCCGTCACCGGCGGAGTACGACGACGACTGGGTGTCGGGGGTGTACTCGAAGCCCTCGTCCTGCATGCACTGGGCCACGAGCTCCTCCCGCTCCGCCAGCTGCTCGGCGAACTGCCGCTCCTGCTCCTCCGGCGAGAGGTCACCGCCGTAGACGGCGTTGAAGTACTCCGACAACGGGGAGTCCTGCTCCTCCGCCGCAGGACGGTCATCGGATCCCCCGCACCCGGCCAGCACCAGGGCCAGAGCGGTGACGGCGGACAGAGCGGCCGAGGTACGGCGAGTGCGCATGGGGTCTCCCTGGGGGCTGTTGGCGGAGACCGTAGCGGCCACGGGCTGTGATACGCGCCATTCCCGAGTCGGATTCCTCGCGGCGGGTCATGCGACCCCGGGATGACCCGGCAGGCCTCCTCTCGGGTGCCAGGCGCCGCCGGCCCGCGTCGGGCCGGGCGCACCGTCGTCGCGTGCCCGGACGTCGTGGCGTGCCGCCGCGCGGGACGGCCGGGAGTGACGGCGCCGAACGGGCACGAGGCGGCGCGCGTGCGCCTCGGCGGCGAGCTGGCGGGCCGCGACGACGCTGGCCGGTTCGCTGTCGGAGGGCACGGGATCAGCCGGCGGTGGGGGCGGTGACCGGCGCGGGGCACCCGCCACCGCGCTCGACGGCGAGACGCCGCCGACGCGCCCGCCGACGGAGGCACGCGGTGGTGACCGCGACCCCCACGACCGTGCCGGCGCTGTTGGCGGCCACGTCGACCAGGTCGGGCACCCGGCCGGGCACCGTGCTCTGCGCCAGCTCGACCAGCACCGCCGCGCCGACCCCGAGCGTCATCGGCAGCAGCTGGTCCCACCGTCGGAGGGCGGCCGCGGCCAGCGCGCCCACCGGGACGAACAGCAGGACGTTCGCCACGGTCTCGACCTGCGCGCGGTGCACCGCGCCCGGCCACGGGGCAGCCAGCGCCTCGACCGCGGCGGTCACCGCCCGCCGGGCGTCGGCGACGAGCCAGGCCGGCCCGAGCGTCACGACGCCGACCGTCAGCAGCACGGCGAACGCGGCCGGCCCGAGCAGGGCCGGTCGCTGGGCATGCTGCGCCCTGGTCGTCCGGTGGTCGGTGCTGGGCATGGGCATGGGAGGACTCCTCCCGGCTCGGCTGAGCCGCTGCGGCGTCGGGAACTCGCGGACGGGCACCAGTGCAGCCGGCCCGGTGTCGCAGCGGCGTCTGCGTTTCCGCACACGCTCACGACATCCCCGCACCGAGTCCCACGCGGACGCGTCCGTCCGGTGAGCACCGGGTCGCCGGCACCTCAGGTGGCGGCGACCCGGCCCCACGTGCCCCGAGCCGGGCTCAGGCGGCGCTCCGGGCGACCGGGCGGTAGCGCAGGTCGACCTCCTCGAGCTGATCACCGTTGAGGAGCTGCAGCGGCACCGGGGAGCCGCCCGGGTCGTCGTAGAGCCGCACCCCGTTGCCGAGCAAGACGTGCAGGTCCATCTCGTCGAGCAGGCCGCGGGCCAGCAGCTGGCGGCCGATCGTCGGCGACTGGTGATCGCCGAGGCGCCCTGCTGGCCCCGGCTGGTCCACGCCACCTGGTCGATCGACCAGGACGGGGTCGACCACGCGATCGCGGAGGCTGCGCGGACGATGGTCGCCCGCTGCACCCCTCCGGGTCAGCGCCCCTGACCAGCCGTCACAGCGGCGTGCGCGGGACGCCGCCGGCCGGCGTGGGAGGTGAGGGTGCGCAGCGCCTCCCCCAGCGTGGCGACGTCGGCCAGCGGGGTGGCCGAGCTGCAGCTCACCCGCACCGCGCCGGGCAGCCGGTCGGTGCGGTCGGCCCGGGCGTCGTCGTGGAACTGCTGCACCTCGCCCTCGGAGAGACCGAACAGCCGGCTGAGGTGGGGGTGGGCGCAGAAGCAGCCGCTGCGCACGCCGATGCCGTGCTCCCGGGCCAGCCGCTCGGCGACCTCGCGGTGGGGCATCCCGTCGATGACGAAGGCGGCCACGGGGAGCCGGTCGCCGGACACCGGGCCCAGTCGGCGCAGCCCGGGCACGGTGGCGAGCTCGTCGTCCAGGGCCTGGACGAGCAGGTCCTCGTGGAGCCGGTTCCGCTCCGCCGCGGCGAGCAGCTCCTCCGCCGCGGCGGCGAGGGCCACGACGCCGATGACGTTGGGCGTGCCGGCGTCGTCCCGGTCGGGGGTGTCGGCCCAGACGACGTCGTCGTCCGACACCGCCCGCACCGCCCCACCCCCGACGAGGAACGGCTCGCCGTCGGCGAGGAGCCGGCGGTCGGCGACCACGCCGCCCGCGCCGAAGGGCGCGAACATCTTGTGCCCGGACCACACGAGGACGTCGATGCCGAGCGCGGCCACGTCGACCGGGCGGTGCGGCACCAGCTGCGCCCCGTCGACCACCACCAGCACGCCCCGGGCACGGGCAGCCGCGGCGATCGCGGCGAGGTCGGGCATCCAGCCGGTGACGTTGGACGCCCCCGACAGCGCGAGCACCCGCGGCGTGGGCCGCTGGTCGAGGGCGGCGACCACGGCGTCGACGTCGTAGGTGCCGGACCGGTCGACGTCGACGAGCCGCACCTGCGCGTGCCGCCGCCAGGGCAGCAGGTTCGCGTGGTGCTCGACCGCGGTGGTGACGACGACGTCGTCCCGGGTCAGGCCCAGCCGGAAGGCGATCAGGTTGAGACCCTCGGTGGTGTTCTTCGGGAAGAGGGCGACGTGCGTCGCCGGATCGGCGCCGACGAAGCGGAGGAGGCTCTCCCGGGCCTGCTCGTACCGGGCGCTGGTGTGCTGCGACTTCGCGCCGGCGCCCCGGTGGACGCTGGAGTACCAGGGCAGGAACTCCTGCACGGCACGGACGACGCCCGCCGAGGCCGACGTGGTGGCCGCGGCGTCGAGGTCGACGTAGCGGCGCGGTTCGCCGCCGACGGGGACGTGCAGGTCAGCGCCGATGACGGCGTCTCGCCGAAGGAGGTCTCCCGTGCCGAACAAGGACGTCATCGCCTGCGATCTCCCGTCGTGACCGGCCCCCGTCGCTGGTGGCCGCCCGGGAGCTTCTCACCACCGGCCCTCGACGACGGGCGACGACACCCCTGCCCTCGCCCTCCTCGGCGTGCGGTCGGCTCAGGTCGCGGTCAGCTCGAAGAAGACGAAGCTCAGGAACGACGTGCGGCCCGCGAACTGCGGGGGCAGCAGCTCGGCCGGGGTGTCCGGCGACCAGGGTGGCTCACTGATGCGGGCGAGCTGGAAGCCGGCGCCGGTGAAGGCGTCGGTCATGGCGTGCAGCGGCCGGTGCCAGTACGTCAGCACGGCGTGCTGACCCGCGAAGTCGTACTCGTCCGACCACTCGGTGAGGGCGAAGTAGTCGCTCTCGGGGTGCAGCATCTTGTAGAGGCTCGGGTGGTTGACCGACAGCACGAGCCGCCCACCCGGCCGCAGCACCCGCCGCAGCTCGGACAGCGGCGCGGACCAGTCACGCAGGTAGTGCAGGACCAGGGACGCGGTCACGTCGTCGAAGGTGCCGTCGGCGAAGGGCAGCGGCGCGGACAGGTCGGCGACCTGGACGTCGGCGTCCTCGCCGAGCCGCTCCCTGGCCAGGTCGACCATGACCGCGCTCGAGTCGAAACCCGTCACGACGGCGCCGCGGGCGCGCAGCTCCGCGGCGAGCGGTCCGGAGCCGCAGCCCGCGTCGAGGACGCGGCGACCGCGCACGTCACCGAGGAGGTCGAGCATCGCGGGTCGTTCGTAGTGGGCGTTGAGCAGGTTGACGTCGTTCTCCGCCGAGTACGCCGCACCGAAGCTGTCGTAGTCGTTGACCTTCACGTGGGCTCTACCTCCGGTGACTGGTCGAGCGGTCAACCTAGCCGGGACCGTCCAGCGGACACGGTCCCGAAGCGCCCATGGGAGACGGCGACCACGCGCGCAGATCTGCCAGGGTGCCGCTCGTGGAGACCTCCGCGGAGATCGCCGACGAGCGCCGCAGGCTGGCAGACCTGGTGTCGGACCTGACCGACGAGCAACTGGCGACCCGGAGCCTGTGCAGCGAGTGGAGCGTGCGCGAGGTGGTGGCGCACCTCGTCGTGCCGCTGGAGGTGGGCATGCCGGGGTTCGTGCTGGCCATGGTGACCAGCCGCGGCAGCTTCGACCGGGCGAACGCACGGCTGACCCGCGCCCAGGCCCGGCGACCAGTCGGCGAGCTCGTCGAGGTGCTGCGGCGCAAGGCCGACTCGCGGTTCACCCCGCCGGGCATGGGCCCCGAGGCGCCGCTCACCGACCTCGTGGTGCACGGCCTCGACGTCCGCTGGCCGCTGGGGCTGCACCGCGCGGTGCCCGAGGAGCGCCTGCGCAGGGTGCTCATCTTCCTGACCGCCGCCCCCGTCGGTGGCATCGTCGGCAGGGGCACGCTGGACCGGTCGCGCTTCGAGGCCACCGACATCGACTGGGCACACGGCAGCGGCCCTGCCGTGTGCGGCCCCGCCGACGCGCTGCTGCTGGCGATCACCGGCCGCACGCCCGCCCTCGACCACCTCACCGGTGACGGACTGCCCACGTTGCGACACCGACTGGCCTGACCCGTCTCCGGAGTCGCGGTACCGGTGCCGTCTGCAGGCCGGCCGCGGTATCGGTCCGGCCGTCACCCGCCGACCGGGGGCGGCGTGGGCATCTCCCAGACCCGCTCGAACTCATCGGCGACGAGCGGCCAGATCCGCCGGCGACCGGCCTCCACCGAGTCGAGCCCGTCGGCCAGCGCACCGAGGACGACGAAGTCGTGCGGGATCACCCGGCCCGCCCGGTCCCGCCGGCCGGCCGGGTCCGGGAACCGCATCCCCACCAGTTCTGGCAGCTCTCCGGCAGCAACCACCCGACGGCAGACCTCCGGTGACTCCTCGAGCCCCGAGAAGGCCGGGTCGTAGAACGCCAGCGGGTCCCCGGCCGCGTCGTTCCGGAGGAACCGGAATCCCCAGACCCGGCCACGTGTGGCCCAGATGAGGCTCATCGCAGACTCCTGAGCAGGACCCGATCCGCTTCACCCCTGTCCAGGTCCATCCCGAAGCGCGTCAACGTGGCGCGCAGGTGGTCCTTCTTCGCCAGTGCCTCCGCGTTGGCCTCCTCCAGCTGGTCGCCGCTCAGCCCGGCCGCTTCGGCGAGGCTGGGTCCGACGATGTTCAGCACCTGCCCCACGACGCCGAGGAACTTGCTCTTGGTCCCCACCAGCGCAGCAGCCAGGGGCCCGGCGCCGCGCAGCAGGACCTCGACCACCTTCCCCTGCAGCTCCTTGGTCCTGGCCCAGCGGATGTGGCGCTCGAAGGGCAGCATGGCGGCCAGGGGCAGGATCATGTCGACACCGATGCGCTCGCTGACCTCGATCCTGTCCGCACCGAACTTCGCTGACGAGAGCAGCACGAAGTCCTCGCCGACGGACAACGCGTCCTTCGCCTCCACCAGCCCGGCGAGCACCTCGCGCAACTGGTCGATGTCGTCGGCGGCCTGCTCGATGAGGAGGTCACGGAAGGCGTAGACGTCCATCTCCGGCAGGAGGTCGGACTTCGACAGCCCCAGCACCCAGATGCGCGGGAACTCGACGAGGGGCTTGCCGTCCTCCAGCAGATCGTCCCTGAGCGACAGCAGCCCGTTGCGGAAGTTGGCCAGCAACGACCGCAGGTACTGCTTCTCCTCGCCCACGTTGTCGATCAGCTCCTGCGCGTCCACCAGGAGGAGCGCGACGTCGGAGCCCAGCAGGGACCTGAAGGTGTCGACCCGGCGCTGTGCCTCCTCGGGCCCGCTCACGTCCTGCTCGAACCACTCCCCTGGGTAGTCGTGCCAGACGAGGCGCAGCGCGTCGAACGGCTTGCTCTTCGTCGCCTTGGCGTCGGCCCCGTCTCGCAGCTTGATCGAGAAGGAGTACGAGGTCCCGGCGAAGCGGGTGGGCGCAGGCAACCGCGCCGAGTTCTTCATGCCCAGGTAGTTCCGGTGGAGGCGCGCACCCTGGCCGATGTCGTCGGCCACGACGTGGAAGAGGCTGTTCTTCAAGTACTGGGGTTCTTGCGTTGCTCCGTAGAACGAAGAGACCAAGACCGTCTTGCCACTGCCGGCTGCCCCGAACACCGCGATGTGCTGTTCCAGGGCTCTGCTCACGTCCATGAGCGGAGCGTAGAGACAGCCGGCGTCGATCGACGGTGGCCAGGTCGGTCCTCCCGCTCGGACATGTGCGCTCAGGTGGCACGCCGGTGAGCGGCAGGTCGACCGCGGCAGCCGTCGCCCGCCGCAGCGGACCGGCACGACCCGGGTGCGGTGTCGCATGCCCCGGCCGCGGGACGAGGACGGCCGCCGGCGCCAGCAGCGCGCTGAGCACGGCACCGGCGACGTTGGTCAGCACGCCGTCGACGTCGAGAACGCGGTAGGCGCAGTCGTAGAGGTCCAGGAGCCCGGTGCCCTGCACCGTCTCGATCGCGGCGGAGGCGACCACCGCCACCAGGAGGACGCGGTGGACCGGCCAGCGGAACGACCGCCGGAGCAGCACGCCCCCGGGCACGAACATCGCGACGTTGTAGAGCACCTGGAACAGCGCCGGGCTCGACAGCAGCGGGTACCCGTCGGCCAGGTCGTCGCGTACGGCACCGACGAAGGCGAAGGGGCGCAGGTCGCGCCCGCCGCAGACCACGTCGTCGGGCGACGGCAGCGGCAGGAGGGCAGCGCGATGACGAAGACGGCGTAGACGACGAGGAGGTACACACCGGTCACCCGTCCGCGGTCGACCACCCCGAACCGCCGGTGGTGGACGACGAGCACCGGGACGGCCACCACGACGAGGGCGAGGACGGCCCCCGACCCAGTTGCCCGAGGAAGGACCCCAGGACGGTCAGCACGACGGCCCCGGCCTCGAGGTGCCTCCCCCGGAGCCGAGCGACGTCACTCCGGCCAGTCCGAGCCGAGGATGACCTGGGTGAAGTCGGTGCGCCGGAACGCCGGGTCGAAGTGCGCCAGGACGTCGTCGTTCACCGTGCCGAACGTGGTGTCGGGGCGGTCCACGAACCCGTCGCGGAAGGCGGCGAGGATCCGTCGCTTGAAGTCCGGCCGCGGGTGGGCCGCCGTCACCTCGGCCCGCTGCTCGGGCGTGATCACGTCCAGCTCGAGGCCGAGGACGTCGGTCTCGACGCCGGCGGTGACGAGAGCGATCTCCGGGTCCAGGTGCTCGGGCACCCCGGGCGTCGTGTGCAGCGCGATCGCCAGCCACACGGCGCGCGCGTCGGCGGCGCTGCGCCCGTGGGCGAGCAGGAAGTCGCGGGCGGCGTCGGCACCGTCGACCTCGAAACGCTGATCGGCGCTGCGGTGCCCGGCGACGAGGCCGAGGTCGTGGAACATGGCGCCGACGTACAGCAACTCCGGGTCGGGCTCGAGCCCCCTCGCCCGGCCCTTGAGGCTGCCGAAGAGGAAGACCCGGCGGGAGTGGTGGAACAGCAGCTCACCCGACGTCTCCCGGATGAACCGGGTGGCCTCCTGCGCGAGGGGCGAGTCGGGGATGCTGACGCCGGCGATGGTCTCGGTCACGGGTGTGGTCCTCCTGTGCTGGGCTGATGTCGTCGACGATCCTGCCGCGGGGCGGGGGACCGCCGCCGCTGCATGGGCGACGCGCCACCGCGGACCGCGCGGTCGCACCTGCCTCCTTGACCCGGTGGTCGTCCACCGGCCCGGTCGGACCATCGTCACCGGGACGACAGGCCTGGCGGCGCACTCCTCCGACACGTCGTTCACCGCCGCCGCCGTCGTCCTCGTCGGTCTCGTCGGCGCCTGGGCCCTGGTGGCGGTCCGCACGGCGCACGCCGTCCTCACCGGTCAGCTGATCCCGTGGTGACCACGGGACCAGCTGCCCGGGCCAACGGGGGGAGACATCGCCGGCCGATGCGGAATCACCGGCGCCGATCGCGGTGTTGCCCTGACGTACTCGACTGAGAGGCAGGCACCCATGACCACTGAGACCGCGATCCTCGCCGGCGGCTGCTTCTGGGGCGCGCAGGACCTGCTGCGCAAGCGCCCCGGGGTGCTCTCCACCCGCGTCGGCTACTCGGGCGGTGACACCCCGAACGCCACGTACCGCAACCACGGCGACCACGCCGAGGCGGTCGAGATCGTCTTCGACCCCGACGTGATCTCGTTCCGGGAGCTGCTGGAGTTCTTCTTCCAGATCCACGACCCGTCGACGAAGGACCGGCAGGGCAACGACATCGGTCGCAGCTACCGCTCGGCGATCTTCTACACCAGCGACGAGCAGCAGCGCGTCGCGCTCGACACCATCGCCGACGTCGACGCCTCGGGCATCTGGCCGGGCAAGGTCGTCACCGAGGTGGAGCCGGCCGGGGCGTTCTGGCAGGCCGAGGAGGAGCACCAGGACTACCTGCAGAAGATCCCCTTCGGGTACACCTGCCACTACGTGCGGCCCGACTGGGTGCTGCCGCGCCGCGAGGCGCAGACCGCCTGATGACCTGAGGTCACCGATCGGGCGTCCCGGACCACCAGGCCGGGACGCCCGACCGGGGCCGCCCTGCGCGACCAGGAGGTGCAGTGGACGACGAGGCGCTGCTCGACCTCGCGGAGCAGACCGCCCTGCAGCTGGCCGCCAGCTCCTGGGAGCACCCGTTCGGCCCGGACTGGGACGTGTTCAAGGTCGGCGGGAAGGTCTTCCTGCTCACCACCCAGGTGCCCGGCCGGGCGCTGGTCACCGTGAAGTGCGAGCCCGAGGTGGGGGCGCACCTGGTGGCCGATGACCGGCACGTGTCGCCCGGGTACCACATGAACAAGCGGCACTGGCTCAGCGTCCGGGCCGGCGACGACCTCGACGGGGACCTGGTCCGCGACCTCGTCGAGAACTCCTACCGCCTGGTGGCCACGGCGCTCCCCCGGGCACGTCGTCCGGCGACCTCCGCCGTCCGGCCCCGGACCGACGCCTTCCGGCGTCGCTGACGACGTCAGTCGCCGTGCGGGTCGAGCTGGTTGAGGGTCGCGACGACGTGGTCGTAGTCGCCGCGGGCCTCGCCGTACCGGAGGAACTTCACGTTCTCCACCTGGATCTCGCGCGCGTCCGGCTGGGTGCGGATGAGCTCGGTGACCTCGTCGACGAAGTCGGCGAGCGGCATGGCGAACTCGCTCTCCTCCTGCCCCGGCAGCAGCGCGGTGCGCACCGACGGCGGCTCGAGCTCGACCACTGAGACGCTGGTGCCCGCCAGCTGGAGCCGCAGGGACTCGCTCAGCATGTGGATGGCGGCCTTCGTGGCGTTGTAGCTGGGCGTGGCCCGCAGCGGGGCGAACGCCAGCCCGGAGGAGACCGTCATGATCGTCGCGGCGGGCCGGGAGCGCAGGTGCTCGACGAACGCGCCGATGAGCCGGATCGGGCCGAGCAGGTTGGTCGTGACCGTGTCCTCGGCCGAGGCCAGGAAGCCGCTGGGCGTCGTCCAGTCCTCGACGCGCATGATCCCGGCCATCGTGACCAGCACGTCGAGCTCCGGGTGCTCGGCGATGACCTGGGCGGCGGCGCGCTCGATGCTCACCGGGTCGGTGGTGTCGACCTGGACGGCGTGCAGACCGGGGTGCTCGGCGGTGATCTGCGCCAGCAGCGCGGCGCGCCGCCCGCCGACGACGACGGTGTTGCCCTCCTCGTGCAGGCGCAGCGCCAGGGCCAGGCCGATGCCGCTCGTCGCGCCGGGGATGAAGACGGTGTTGCCTGCGATGTCCATGCCCTCAGCGTTCGCCGGACGCGGGGCCGGTGGCAGAGCGCGGTGATCGGGGGACCGCCGGTCCCTGGCTGCGGCAGGCCCCGGGCGGTGACACTGGGCCGGTGAACCGGGACGACCTGGCCGACTTCCTCGTCCGCCGTCGCAGCGGCCTGCAGCCGGCCGACGTGGGGCTGAGCGCGGGACAGCGCCGGCGCACCGCCGGGCTGCGGCGGGAGGAGGTCGCGCAGCTCGCCGCGATGTCCACCGACTACTACACGCGGCTGGAGCAGCGGCGCGGGCCGCAGCCGAGCACGCAGATGCTCGCCTCGCTGGCCCGGGCGCTCCGGCTGACCGCCGACGAGTGCGCCTACCTCTACCGGGTCGCCGGGCACGACGCCCCCGACCGGGTCGGCGGCGGCGACCACATCGCCCCGGGGCTGCTGCGCGTGCTCGACCGGCTGACCGACACCCCGGCCCTGATCCTGTCGGCGCTGGGCGAGACGCTGGTGCAGAACGACCCGGCCCGCGCCCTGTTCGGCGACGTCAGCTCCCTGACCGGCCTGGAACGCAGCGGCATCTACCGCTGGTTCGTGCACCCCGAGCAGGAACGGGTGCGCTACCCGGAGGCCGGCCGCGACCGGCAGAGCCGCGCCCAGGTGGCCTCGCTGCGCGCCGCGTACGGGTCGATGGGCGCCGCCTCCCGAGCCGGTGAGCTGGTCCGGGTGCTCACCCGCACGAGCCCGGAGTTCGCGCGGCTGTGGGAGGCCCACGAGGTGGCCCGGCGGTTCGAGGACCACAAGGTGCTCGTGCACCCCGAGGTCGGTCCCATCGAGGTGGACTGCCAGGCGCTGTTCACCGAGGACGAGTCCCAGGTGCTGCTGGTGCTCACCGCGCCGCCGGGCACCGAGGCGGCGAGCCGGCTCGCGCTCCTCGCCGTCCTCGGCACGCAGGCCTTCGCGCCGGAGCACCAGCCCGGGTCGCCCTGAGTCCGGTGCCCCGACCGGCCGCACTCCCCCGCCCAGGACGCCGTCCGGCGACGCCGCGTGCCGGGTCGGGCAGGTGGGTTCAGACGGGCTCGACGACGACCTTTCCCTCGATGCGACCGGCGGCGGCCTCGGCGTGCAGCGCGGGCAGCTCGGCCAGCGGGATGCGGCGGGTGACCTCGACCTGCAGGTCGCCGCTGTCGACCAGGGACACCAGCTCGGTGAGGCGCTCGCGGTTCGGCAGGACGAACACCGTCGCTGCGCTCACGCCGCGGGTCTCGTCCCCGGGGGTGGCCATGAACGCGGTGGTGCTGACCACCTTGCCGCCGACGCGCACCACGGCCACCAGCGCGGCGAACCGGTCGGGGTCGATCGGGGCGAGGTTGAGCAGCACGTCGACCTGCCCCTCGACCGCGCTCAGCACGTCGGTGGTGGTGTGGTCGATGACCTCGTCCGCTCCGGCCGCGCGGACGGCGGCGTCGCTGCGTGGGCTGGCGGTCGCCACGACGTGCACGCCGGCTCGCTTGGCCAGCGCGACGGCGTACTTGCCGACCACGCCGCCGGCGCCGTTGACCAGCACCCGCTGCCCGGCGGTCAGCTCGCCGAGGTCGAACAGCGCCTGCCAGGCCGTCAGCGCCACCGACGGCAACCCGGCCGCGTCGGGCAGCGGGACCTTCGTGGGGGCCGGGACCAGCGCATCCGCCGGAGCGATCACGTACTCGGCCGCTCCGCCGTCCCGCTCCATCGGCAGGAACCCGATCACCGCGTCCCCCACCTGGAGACCGCCCTCGCCGATCGTGCCGCCGACGCCGTCCCCGAGCGCGTCGACCGTGCCCGAGACGTCGTAGCCGGGCACGTGCGGCAGCTGCACCGGGATCGGCAGGAAACCGCCCCGCATGCCGGCGTCGGCGGCGTTGAACGCCGAGGCGGCCACCCGGACCCGCACCTCACCTGCGCCGGGGGTGGGCTGGTCGACGTCCTCGTAGCGCAGCACCTCGGGACCGCCGACCTCGTGGAAACGCACTGCCTTCATGGCTGGACCCGCCTTCGTGATCGTGACTCGTTGAGACGTCACCCACCGTGGCAGCCCTCGGCGCGGTCAGCCTGGGCCGGCTTGGCCCACCTCCACGACCGCCCGGCCGTCGGATGCGCCGACCAGCTCCGCCAGCCGCGCCGCGTCGCGCGACCCCGGCGCCGCGGTCAGCATCACGGCCGCCAGGTCGTCACCGGGGATGGCGATCAGGTTGCCGACGAGGGTGACGGAGTCCCCGTCGGACTGGGTGAAGGTCGCGCTGCTCTCGTAGGCCGCCACCGGTCGCGGTGCCCGCCACAGCGTGTCGAAGCGCCGGCTGCGGGTGCGCATCTGGTCGACCATCTCGGCGAGGGACGCATCGCCGGGGTACCGCAGCAACGCGGCTCGCAGCTGGGCCACCTGGATCGCCTCGTGGTCGGAGGCGTCGGCGTCGGACTGCTGGAAGGCACCGAACGGGCTGCAGAAGATCCGCCAGGCCACGTTCCAGTCCCAGCGCTCGCCGGTGAGGTCCCAGTGCTCCAGGGCCAGGAAGCCGCTGTTGACCGCGACGACGTTCATCGCCGCGTCGGTGACGATCATCGGGGTGTCGGAGAACCGCTCCAGCAGCCGCCTCGCGCCCGGCCCCAGGTCGGTCGGCACCTGCCCGTCCGCCGCCGCGTACCCGGCCAGCGCACTGAGCCGCTCGTAGTCCGCCCGCCCGGCGCGCAGAGCCCGGGCGAGGGCCTTCACCACGCCGGCCGAGGGGTGGCTCCGGCCCTGCTCCAGCCGGCGGACGTAGTCCGCGGACATCCCGGCGAGCTCGCCGAGCTCTTCCCGTCGCAGGCCGGTCACCCGCCGCCCGCCCACGGGCAGCCCGAGGGCCGCGGGGTCCGTGCTCTCCCGCAGGTGACGCACTGCTGCGCCGAAGGCCTGACGCTCCACGGCGCGAGTCTGCCTGGACCGACGGTGCCCGTCACCGACCACCAGCGCCCCGACCCCCCGTCGGTGTGGTCGGATCGATCAGTTCTCCGCGCCGAGCCGGTCTGTACGGCGGACACCGACCCACGGGAGACGACGCCATGTAACGACTGAGCTCCGGCATGAACGTGAGCCTGGACAGCTGCACCGCCGCGACCGGCGACGACCTCGGCTGGGGCGTGCCGAGCGACGAGCTGTTCCAGTGGTGGTCCGACGGGCCACCGCGCCGGTCGCGCCACGGTGCTCGCCGTGGAGATCAGCCGGGGAGACCAGCGTCGCGCGGTCATCTCCTCGGCCGTGCCGATCGGGCGGTCACCAGGTCCGCGTACTCGGGATGCCGGTGGATGTGGCCGGCGAGGAACGGGCACACCGGCACGACCCGCCGACCGCTGGTCCGCACCTGTTCGAGCACGCTGCTGGCGAGCTGCCCGGCCAGCCCCCGGCCCCGATGGCTCGCCTGCACCTCGGTGTACGTGACGATCACCAACCGGCCGACGGCCCGGTAGAAGGCCCTGCCCCGCGCCTCGCCGTCGACGAGGAGGACGAACGTCGAGCGCATCCGGTCATCGGTCACCTGGACGCTGTCCTGCGGGACGTCCACGGCGGAGGTCCTCTCGGGTCGAGACGGTGGTCGTGGTGCGCGGCGGTGGCCGGGGCGCCGCCGGCCTGCACGGCGCCCCGGCCCCCGACCACGTCGGTCTAGGCGGTGGTGGCCCGCACGGCGTCCTGGACCAGTGCGGCGACGACCTCCGGCCGGGCGAGCATGACCAGGTGCGACGAGTCGACCTCCGACACGGTCATGCCGGCGCGGGAGTAGCCGAAGCGCTCGACCTCGGGGTTGATGGTGTGGTCGGCAGCGGCGACCAGCCCCCAGGCCGGCTTGGTCCGCCACGCCGCCGCCGACGCCGGTTCGCCGAACGCCGCCCCGGCGAGCGGCCGCTGCGACACCGCGAGCACCCGGGCCAGGCCAGGGTCGACGCCGGCGGCGAAGACGGCGGGGAACGCCTCGACGTCGACGTACACGTCGGTGCCGTCGTCCTGTCCCGGCTGCGGGAAGGGCCGGTAGACCAGCGCCTTCGCGAGGTCGGAGTCCGGGAAGCGGCCCTGCAGCTCGCCGAGGCTCTCGCCCTCCTCCAGCGCGTAGCCGGCCAGGTAGACCAGGCCGACGACGTTGTCCTCGACACCGGCCACGGTGATCACTGCGCCACCGTAGGAGTGCCCGACCAGGAGCACCGGACCGTCGATCTGCCGGACGATCGAGGCGAGGTAGGCCGCGTCGCCGGACAGGCTGCGGTTGGGGACGGCGGGCACGACGACGCGCAGACCGGCGTCCAGCAGCAGCGGGACGACGGTGGCGAAGCTGGCGGCGTCGGCGAAGGCGCCGTGCACGAGCACGACGGTGGGAGTGGTGGACACGGAGGCTCCTCGGGTGGGTGGGGCGGGGGAAGGTGGAGCGGTGCCCGGGGCGGTGGCGGACCCGCCCCGGGATGGTCGTCAGGACGTCGGGCTCGACGGGTCAGCCGGCGACGTAGGCCGTCTGCCGGATCGTCCCGGCCTCGCACACCGGGCCGGCCGTCCAGTCGACCCGCAGGGAGTCGGTCTCGCCCGGCGGGATGACCTGCAGCGCCGCGGCGGTGGGCTGGCAGTCGCCGCTCTGGGCGTCCCCGGCCCCGGGGACCGCGCTCCAGGACAGCTGGGCGCTGACCGTGCCGCCCGGGCCCAGCGTGACCGGGCCGCCGGCAGGCCCGGACCGCACCTGCTCGGTCGGCAGCGCGCGGCCCTGGGCGTCGACGAGCCCCAGGCCGCCGAAGCCCTCGATGGTGCACGTCCGGCCGCCGGTGTCGGTGAGGACCAGGGTGGCGTGCCGCTGCCCGGCGCCCGCGTCTCCGGGCACCAGCCGGCCGGTGAGCTCACTGGTGTGGCAGCGGTCGACGCCACCGCCGGACGCGGAGGTGCTGGGCGAGCCGGCCGGACGGGTCCCGGTGGAGCCGGCCTGACCTGCGGAGGACGCGGACCCCGGATCGGAGGCGCTCGGTGCGGCGCCGACGGAGGACGACGGCGAGCTGGCACCGGCTGCGCCGGGAGCGTCCTCGGCGCCGCCGGACGAGCAGCCGGCGAGCGCGACGACCGCGGCCGCGACCCCCACGGCTCGGGCGAGGGTGGCGGAGGACAGCGCGCGCCCCGTCATGACGACGGGCTCGCCCATCTCAGGCCACCCCGTCCTGCAGGGCAGCGCGGAGGAAGTCCGCACCGTGCTTCGTGGCGGCGATGGCGCCGTGCGTGTGGCGCATCGAGTTGACCATCACGAAGTCGTGGACCACACCGCCGTAGCGGACCGCGGTCACCGGCACGCCGGCCGCGCGCAGGTGCGCGGCGTAGGCCTCGCCCTCGTCGCGGAGCACGTCGGCCTCGGCGACCACGACCATCGCCTGCGGGAGCCCGCGGAGCTGCTCGGTGGAGGCTCGCAGGGGCGACGCGGTGATCTCCGCGCGCTGGGCCGGGTCGGTCGTGTACTGGTCCCAGAACCACTGCATGGCGTCCCGGCGCAACCAGTAGCCCTCGGCGAACTGGTGGTAGGAGCCGGTGTCGAAGGCGGCGTCGGTGACCGGGTAGTAGAGCAGCTGCGCGGCCAGCCGGGGCCCACCGCGCTGCTTGGCCATCAGCGTGACCGCAGCGCTCATGTTGCCCCCGACCGAGTCACCGGCCACGGCGATCCGGCCGGGGTCCAGCTCGTGCTCGGCGCCGTGCTCGCCGATCCACTGCAGGGCCGTGTAGACCTCCTCGATCTGGACCGGGTACCGCGCCTCGGGCGCCAGGCTGTACTCGGTGAAGACGGTGGCCACGTCGGCCTGCACGGTGAGCTCGCGGACCAGCCGGTCATGGGTGTGCGAGTTGCCGAACACCCAGCCGGCGCCGTGGGTGTAGAGGAGGACGGGGAGCACGCCGATGCTCCCGGCGGGCCGGTAGACCCGGATCGACACCTGCCCGGTGGGGCCGCCGGGGATGGTGAGGTCGGTGATCTCGACGGCGGGGGCGGGAACGTCACCGTCCTGGACGGAGTCCACCGTCGCGCGCCCCTCCTCCACCGGCACCTGGAACAGGAACGGGGGTCGTGCGGTCGCCTCGGTGAACTCCCGGGCGGCGGTCTCGAGGACGGGGACGACGTCGGTCATCGGAGCTCCTGTGCTGGTCGGGGGCGGGGGTGGTGTCTCCGGGGAGGTCCGGCGGGCTACCGTTCGCCCGTGTCCAGCCGACCACCGGACCAGCGGCCGGACCAGGCAGGACCACAGGCCATCCCGGTGCTGCCTGTCGTCCGCCCGGCGGCCGGGAACGTCATCGGTCCGCTGCTGCGCGGGCACCGGCGAGCGGCCGGGTGGTCCATCGAGGCCCTGGCCGCCGCCTCGGGAGTCAGCGTGCGCACGATCGGGGACCTGGAACGAGGCCGGGCCCGAGCACCGCACGAGGCCACCGTGACCGCACTGGCCGACGGCCTGCGGTTGGCCGGGGACGACCGCGATGCTCTCCTGGCCGCCGCGCGCGCCGCCCGCCTGCCCCCCACCCCCGACGTGCCGGGCGCCTGCGACCTGCCGGCGGACGTGCCCGACTTCGTCGGCCGCGCTGCCGAACTGGCTCGGTTGACGGAGCTGGCGGACCCGGCGAAGCGCCAGCGTCTCGTGGTCGTCTCCGGTCCGGGTGGGGTGGGCAAGTCGACCGTGACGGTCCATGCCGCCCACGAGCTCGCGAGGGCCTACCGAGGCGGGGTGCGGCACGTCGACCTGCACGGGACGGACCACGCCGCCCTCGAGCCCCACCACGTGCTGGGCCGGCTCCTGGCCAGTCTCGGGGTGCGGGAGATCCCTGTCGGACTCGACGACCGGTCCCTGCTCTACCGCCGGCTGCTCGCCGACCACCCGGTCCTCGTCGTCCTGGACAACGCGCGTGCCGAGGCCCAGGTACGTCCCCTCCTGACCGGCCCGGGCGAGAGCACCGTGCTGATCACCTCACGCCGCGTGCTGACCGGGCTGGAACACGCCACGCGCATACCGCTCGAGCCGATGGCGTTGCCCGACGCGGTGTCGATGCTCGTCACGGCCGGCGCTCCGGCCGACTCCGAGAGCCTGCTGGAGGACGTCGCACGGTTGTGCGGCCGGCATCCGCTCGCCCTGCGCATCGTCGCCAACCGGCTGCTCACCCGGCCCTCGTGGAGCCTCGCGGACATGGTGCGGCGGCTGACCGACGAGGACCGCCGGATGGCGACGCTGGTCGCCGGCGACCTCCGGGTCGAGGCGGCGCTCGCACTGTCCTACCGGCAGCTCGACGAGCACGGCAGGGCGGTGCTCCGGCGGCTCTCGCTGTGCCGGCTGGGCGGCGCCGGACCCGACATCGCCGCCGTGCTCACCGACAGCTCCGTCCCCGAGGCGGAGGACGCGCTCGACGAGCTGGTCGAGCTCAGCTTCCTCACCTCCCGACCGGGCGGACGCGTCGCCTTCCACGACCTGGTGGCCGACTTCGCGGCCCACCGACTGAAGGCCGAGGAGGACGCCCCGGCCCGGGCCGACACCGCGGCGCGGCTCGACCGGTGGCTGCTGGCTTCCGCGTGCCGAGCGGGACAGACGTTGCACCCGCAGCCGGAGGTCGCCCCGGCACCGCCTCACCGGGACTTCGCCGACGTCCACGAGGCCGCACGGTGGCTCACCGTCGAGCTCGCCAACTGGATGAAGGCCTTCCGGGCGGCGGTCGAGGCCGGTGAGGACCGGCTGGTCACCGACGTCGCGCGCTGCCTGCGCTGGTTCGCCAGCCGCGGGAACCTGTGGTGGCCGGAGTGGCCCGAGCTCCTGCGAGCGGCGGTGGCGGCCGCGGACCGGCTGGACGACGTGGCCCTCCGCGCGGTCTTCCGCGGCGAGCTCGCCAGCGCGCTGAACGCGCATGGTCTCCACGCCGAGGTCAGCACCCTCGTCGATGAGGCCATGCGGCTGGCCGCCGGCAGTGGCGACCCCGGACTCGAGGCCGAGGTGCTGATCCAGGTCTCGGACGCCGTGCACGGTGAGGACTCCGTCGACCTGGGTCGCCGAGCCCTCCAGCTCCTCGACGGCTCCGGGGAGGAGGAGCTCCTCCTGGTGGCCCGACTGGCCACCGCGACGGCGGTGATGGAGACCGGCAGGCTCGAGGAGGCCACGGCCGAGATCGGCCGCCTGGTCGCTGCCCTGGACGTGGCCACCGACGCGGTGCCCCACGACGTGCAGCTGGTGCTGCGGCTGCTCGCCTGCCGCATCGGTGCGTCGATCAACCGGTCGTCGGGCCACCTGGCCGCCGCTGCGGCCGGCTACACCGCTGCGCTGAGGGTCGCTGAGGAGCTGCAGGTCCCCTTCGGGGTGGCACGGGCCCACCAGGCCCTCGGCGAGGTGGCCCTGGAGCAGGGAGACCACGACCTCGCCCGCGACCACCTCGGGCGGGCCCAGCAGCACTTCGAGGCGATCGGCGACCTGGACGGTGCCGCGCGGATGAGGGACGCCGTCGCCGGACTGAGCCACCAGCCAGCTCCATCGGATGGTGAGAGGTGCCGGATCCAGCGCAACGGCACCAGGGACTGGCGGACCTGCTGACCACGCCACCTGACACGAGGAGTCGCCGTGCACGCTCGCCACTGGGCGGAACTGAGCAGCCGTCAGCAGACCGCAGTGCTCGTCGCCGTCTCGGTGCAGCTCTCGCTCGCCGCCACCGCCTACGCCGATCTGGTCACCCGCCCGGCCGCGCAGGTCAACGGCTCCAAGGGACGGTGGGCCCTGGTCATCGCGATCACCGGCATCGGGCCGCTGGTGTGGTTCCGGTGGGGCCGCCGAGCTGAGGGCCGGCGAGGTGAGGTGAGGTGATCCAGCCGGTACCCACCGTCGCGCGGCACCCGCCACGAGCGGGAGCGGCTCTCGCACCCGGGCGACGAGCCGAGCTCTCTGGCCCGTCGACGGGCGCCCACCAACCGGAGCCGGCCCGATCCACACCATCGGCTCTCGGTCGCCCCGGCCGGTGAGCGGTGAGTTGGAGCCGCTTCTCCCGCCGGGGGATCTCGTCCAGATCCAACGCCGCCGCGAGGTCGCGCGTCGCTGCCCTAGCCTCCCCACCATGCGATCAGTGCAGATCACCCGTTTCGGCGGCCCCGAGGTCCTCGACGTCGTCGACCTGCCCGACCCGGTCCCCGCGGACGGCGAGCAGCTCTTCGACATCAGCTCCGCCGGGGTCAATTTTGCGGACACCCACCACTGGCTGTCGTGACACGTACATCAGCTTGAGCAGTACGCCGGTCAACTGGCTGAGCAGAGTCCGTGACCTCGACCGATTGCGACACCGGGCCGGCGCGCTCAGGGCGCGGCGAACTCCTGCTCGTGCCGTGCAACCACCTGGTTCACCCGCTCGAGCAGCGCGACCAGTGCTGAAACCTTCTCGCCGTCCCAGCCGGGGAGGTTGGCCTCCCAGCGCACCCGTCGCGCTGCCCGTAAGGCGCCCAGCCGGCGACGAACTCCCGCCGACAGCGAGCGGACCTGAACACGACCGTTGTCCTGGTCAGGTGCCCACTCCGCGTTCGCGGAGCGTCGCCGCCTTAAGATCGATCACCGGTCGAGTCCGCGGCGACGGCGCTCCGCGGTCTCGTCATTGCTGGTCGCCTCCCGTTCGTAGTCCTCGGCGAGCCGGCGCAGCAACCTCCGGCTCCGGGGCCACGGTCCCGCGATTGCCGCCTGCTCGCGGAACGTGGCAGCCAGGCTTCGCTCTTGGTCGCCGCCCTCGAGCATCCCTCGGCTGGTGACCCCACGACGGTCATAGGTACCCAGACTGAAGCCGTCGTCGAGCTCGTTACTGGCGACACGTTCCAGGAGATCTCGCACGGCGCGCGGCGGGGCAAGTCCCTCGGCGTCAGGTGCTGCGTACGCGAGGATCTTGCCGATCTCGTGGTCGCCGCCGATGCGACGATCGCGCTCCGCCATCATCCGCCGCGCGTCGTCCACCCACGCGTTCAGCCGTTCGGCGTCGATGACCCCTTCGGCCCCTGCCCCGGGGACGCGTCGCCAGGCGTGCAGGACCTCGAATGCCCTCATCCTCAACGCGAACCGCGTGGCGCGAGCGGCTTCGAGTGGCAAGACTTCTTCGTCATCGGAGCCTGCGTCGCTATCCGCTGTCGCGTTCGGAACGGCTTCTGCGTCGGGTCGAAGAACCAGTTGCGCGAGCTCAACAAAGAATGCTGGCTCGTCGGCGAGAGCTTCGAACAGCATGGGGGCGTCCGCCTCGAACCCAAGGGCGGGGAACAGTTGCCACTCGATGTTGACCAGTCGTTGCCGGTCGAGCTCGTGCCTGTGCCGATGGAGGAGCGACACGACTGTCTCGAAGCCGTGTACGGACACCGCGTGTAGCTCAGGGTCGGCGTCATCCCGGCGTAGCAGAGCCTCGCAGGCGTCAGCCGCCAATTCGGCGACCTCAAGGGTGTCGACGCGCCCCGAGTAGAGGCTGATCAGCCCCAACGCTGCGGCGGCGCGGCCCACGCTCAACAGGCCCCGGACGGCGTCTGCGATCTGTTGAAAGTCGCCGCCCAGCCCATAGATGCCGAACTGCTGCCAATAGTGCCGCGTAACGTCTTCGCCCAGCGCAGCAAGGCGCACCCAGGCGGCGCCAGGGTCGCCCGCCGCGCGCAACACCGCCGCCTTCGCGACCGCGCTGGGGGCAGCAGCCACAAGGTCTTCGACGGCCTGTGCGTTAAGGCGCAGACGCTCCGCAAAGTACGCATACCCAACCTCCGAGCGTGGCCGCTCGTCGTCGATCCACCGGAGCATGTCCCCATCGGCGTCGACGCCGTCGGCACGAGCGAGGCCAGCGCCGACCAGGTAGGCACTCGGCGTTGCCTCGGCCAGCGCGCTCACGCCGTCAAGGCCTCGGCCGGCGACGATCTCCACCATGGCCGCGGCGCGCATGTCCCGAACTCGACGGTCGTAGTCCTGGAGGTCATCGCGTCGCGACGGGCCCCCGATGTCGACCCAGTCCTTCGCGAACAGCCACAGGTGGCGGTTTACGACGTCGCGCGGGGCGAGTGCGGCCGCCGCAGTCTCGATGGGCTCGATTTCCTCCGCCGGGAGCGCCCAATCTGCATCTGAGTACTCGCGATGGTGGGCGGCAACGGACCGGAGGGCCTCCGACAAGGCGGCGCGGTCGGCGTCCTCGACAAGAGACCGCCCGAGTTGACTGAGGCTGTCGCACAGCGCGCGGCGGTGCTCGGGTGCCAGGTGGTCGATCTTGGCGATGGCTGCAAGGAGCGCTTGCTGGTCCTCGCCCACGCTCTCCAGGAGTAACGCGCCCGCTGTGCGAGCGTTGCGGTCGACGTCGGCATGGGTGAGGACCGGCTCACGTTTCCAGTCACGGTACCGAGGTCCATCATGGCCGAACTGGACGTCGCGACCGTCGGGGATCAACGTCGCTAACAGCGTCCGCGCGACGTTTGGGTGGGTCCGGAGCAGCTGGCGCAGTGTTGCCTCGCGTTGTTGCTCATCTGCGGCGGTCATCGGATGCCAGCAGCTGAAGATGTCCGCCAGGCTGCGGGCCGGTCGGTTCGAGTACCGCCCACCTGGGTCAACGGCGGCAAGGGTCGCGAGGATGTCGACCGCCTCTTCGAAGTATGTGGGCGACCAAGCCAGGATTTCGAGAGCCCACAGGAACTCCGAGTGCCGCGCCGACGGCCCACTAATGCTCAGCGGGTCCTCGTCGCGACTGTCGGTGAACATGCTTGCGTGCAGCATGTCTGCGCCGCGCAGCCCGGCACGCATTGCATCGAGGAACTCCTCGGGTGCGGCCTCGGCGAGCTCGGTAAGGACGTGACAAAGGCCAGTCCAAACGGCGTAGGTGGGGTCTGCGTTGGCCGCTGTCAAAACTCTGCGAACGGTCCGTCGAGCGACGTCCACACCTGCGGTCGTGCCGGACGCAGTAGAGGGCGCGGCGGAACCGAGGAGCGCCAGGGAACGAGCGACTCCGTGCTGGACGGCTGTGGAGAATGGACGACGCTGGCCAGCCATCTGCGCCCGCAATACGTCGGGGCCGCGCAGCCCGAAGAGCGGGTCCGGCGCGGTCAAGACGTCGATGGCCGCCTTTTCCAGCGCTGCGAGGTCGTCGCCGGTTACATCGGGTTGCAGGAGCAGCGACGCATCGGACGGGGAGACGACGTACCAGCTCTCGTCGAGGCGCCCCAGGAGCGGAATGTCTGTGTTCCGAGCGAGAGCGAGCGCTGCGTCCTGCACCTCAATCCATCGACGTTCCGTTACACGCTCGATCAGCGCGCGGTCGTCCTCATTGGAGCCGTCCCAGCTCCCGAGTAAGGCCAGACGACGCACGACGACGTCTGCGGCGTCCGCCCAGACCGGTCGCAAGGTGGAAGGGTGAACCGCGAGGTGGCGGCGGAGGGCGGACAAGCTGCGACGCGCCAGCGCGCCCAGCTCATGGGCGCGTTCGGGCGACTCGCCACCGGCCTTGAGCAGACCGGCGACGGCCTGCGCGTCGACACGGTCGAGCGTGATGTTGGCATCGCCTCCCGGCGGCGCCAAGGCGATGATCTGGTGCGGATTACTTGCCGGTGCAGAAGCAGCGAGCCGGGCGTCGACCACTACGAGCACGAGCGGCTGA
Organism: Modestobacter lacusdianchii; assembly: GCF_054177765.1. Classification (NCBI taxonomy): domain Bacteria; kingdom Bacillati; phylum Actinomycetota; class Actinomycetes; order Geodermatophilales; family Geodermatophilaceae; genus Modestobacter; species Modestobacter lacusdianchii. Next base: position 105,558 of record NZ_JBJJTJ010000007.1, read on the forward strand.
GGCAGCGCGGTCAGCCTTGCAAGGGCGGCCGCGTCGTCGACGAACAACGTCCTCGCCTTCAGCGACGCCCGAGTCGGCTCGTCGGCGCTGTCGATGGTGGCAGCGACGACCGCCCTGAACTCGTCGGCACCCATGTCCCCGCCGAGGGTCACAGGGGACGCCCCCCGGGCCAGTACAGCCAGCAGGTCCGTCGCAGCCCTCTCTCTGCCGGCAAGCACGGCGTCGCGATCTAGTGAAACTCGCGTCGAGAGGAGCCACGTGCGCTCGAACCAGTCGTCAGCGAGACGGGCGCCGGGGACAGCTTTCCCAAGCCGCTCAGCGAGCCACACAGCCGTTGCTGGCGCCCGGTCCAGCCAGCTGCGCACCCCGTCGAGGTTCAGCGCGCGAACCTCGCGCCAGCGACCATCAGCAGTTCGCTCCGAGGCCCAGGCGGCCGCCTTCTTCCACGGCGCCAGAATCAGCTGCACGTAGGTCACCTCGGCAGTTGGCAGGTCGCGCGGGGCCGACAATCGCTTCGGGTAGTCGATGGTGACCTTCTTGCCGCTGCCCTGGGTAACGGACAGCTCCCATACCGATGTGCCAGCCGGGAGCTCCACGGTGCTCCCCGAGGTCGTGACCACCCCGTCGAAGCCACCCATTGCCACACCGCCCTCGCCTGGCATGTCGAGCTCGGTGAGGCCGTCGGCGGTCTCCGCGATCAGCCGACGCACCAGCTGTGGCAGTACTCCGGCGAAGCCGTCAGATCCCGCAGCCTGCCCCAAGTCGTCGCGGGTGATGGGTGGCCAGTGCGTCATAAGCCCGACGGTAGTTTCTGGGTTGCAAGATTCGCCCTCATTGCCACGCCGCTTAGAGTCAACGGGAACCCTGGGCAGTCCTCGTCGCCTTCATCAGGCTCAGCGCCAGCGATCAGCCCGGCGATGCTCGCCGCCCTCGCAGAAGACGTGGACGAGTCGTCAGCTCGGCGACACATGGGCGCTGCACCCGACTCCTCCCCCTAGCCTGACAGTCCTACGATCAGTGCAGATCACCCGCTTCGGTGGCCCCGAGGTCCTCGACGTCGTCGACCTGCCGACCCCGTCCCCGGGACGGCGACTAGCTGTTCGAGACACGCTCCGCTGGGGTCAACTTTGCGGATGCACACCAGCATTAGGCGCCTGCAGTCGTCCTGGCCGCCCAGCCGACACTAGAAGGCTCGACCGCAGGGGCGGGTGAGCAAAGCTGACCGGCTCGCGCCTGGAAGACTGCAGGCGTGGTCACCCAGAAGCCATTGCGGGCTGGCGCCTGGCAACGCGACCGAGCCATCGCCTGGCACGACTGGACGCTGAGCGCTCAATCATCTCGTCGGCAGCGGCTCGACGAACTAGTCGCCGCAGTCGAGGACGTCGGTGTTCGTTTCGGGGATAACAGCGAGAGCGCGTCCGCAATCATCGGCGAACTTCTTCCCACCCTAGGTCATTGCGACGAGCTTCCGTTCGATCGCCCTGAGCAAGCCGTCGCATATGCAATGTGGCATCTTCCGGATCGCTACGCCCGCGTCGTGAGGGCCTTGGACACCCTCTTCCTTCACGGACACTTGCCACTCCGTAAGACCCGCATGTCGGTCCTAGAAGTCGGCGCCGGTCCAGCACCAGCAATCTACGCGACCAGCGACTATTACTCTGACCTCGCCCAATGGTGCGAGAGTACGGATCAGCCATATCGCCCCTTACCGCCGGACCGCGCTAGCACGCTGGACCGCGGATCCGCGTCGGGTCCGTACCTTCACGCCCTGCCCGAAGCCCTTCTTGCCCGAGTTGACACCTTCCGCTCACTACCCTTCGGCACGACCTACGAAGATCTGGATGGATTTTCTGTCCATCAGGAACACAGAGACGGCATTGAGCATGCCGTGCGGCAGGGGCGCGCCGAGGCCGACTTCTACGACGAGGGGCTCAGCGACCAAACAACTCGGGAGTGGGCCATGCGGGACAGTTCATACCCTCCTGGCGCCTACGATCTAATCGTCATGTGCAACTTTCTCACGACCATGCAGATTACCGAGGCGTTCGCATCAGAGATTCATACTCTCGCGCGGTCTCTGACTCCCGGCGGTGTCCTACTCGTACTCGGCAGCGCCAACCGACGCTACGACCCACTATGGGCCCACCTAGAGGCGGTTGTGAACGACGGCGCACGGGCGCCTATAAACGTCCTGCAGACCACTCTAGATGGCCACTCCGATCCAAGCATTCACAACACCATTGCGACTGACATCATCAAGGGCCTTTCACACCTGCAACGGCTCGCTCCCGAAACTTTCGCGGGGATCGCCGATAACCTTCCCTCTGACACGCGAAGCCTCGAATCACAAGCGGTCCGATTTCCATCGTTCCGAATCTGCGCCTTCAAGGACGAGCGCCGGCGCGGACGTGTCAAGTAAGCCAGAGTCTACTGGCGTCGCGCGCACTGGACGACAACGCCGAGGTCCCCAGCCCCCCTCCCCACACACAACCGACCCTGCCGCTGTGCCTAGTCCGGCCACGATGGCCAGCGTCAGTCGCGTCGACACCGTTAGGCGCTACGCCCGAAGACCACCACGGCGTCAGCGTCCGTCCCATCACGAGTCAGAAGCTCGACCCAGTCATCCTGCTTGGTGTGCATGGGATGCGCGAACGATGGAAGCGTCCGGGTAAGAGATCGGAGGTCAACAGACGTCCGGTCTGGGCCGTAGTGAACCCAAGCGCTGGCATCAGCTAAGCGCCCGGTGATCTGGGGTCCTAGTCCGTCGCGCGCGCCATCCTCATGCGCGGGCACCAGACTCCACACCAACGGCGGGAACACGATGTCGCCGAACGCGAAATGGACCACGCGCTCATTCAGCACTCGCATTGACCAGATTCTGCTAGACAACACTCCTTCTCGCGGGAGTCCGGGGTGGGTCCGGCCGACTCGCAGCACCAACTGGTCGGGCCACCGCACAGGGCCCGCACCGCGGACGCTTTCGTGCAGTAGATCGTGTGCCAGCTCGGGAAACAATAGGGACTGCTGCACGGACAGGTGACATCTGATCTGTGGTGCCGACAGGCACCGCTGGAAGGATGTTGATCGTGCCCAAGCCCTATCCCAAGGAGTTCCGGGACGACGTGGTGAACGTCGCCCGCAGCCGTGAGCCCGGCACCCATCTGAAGCAGATCGCGGCGGACTTCGGGATCAGCGAGTCATGTCTGACGAACTGGCTGAAGGCCGCCGACGTCGAGGACGGCGTCAAGCCCGGCACGACCGCGGCGGAGAACACCGAGCTGCGCGATGCCCGCCGGCGGATCCGGCTGCTGGAGCAGGAGAACGAGGTGTTGCGCCGGGCGGCGGCCTACCTGTCGCAGGCGAACCTTCCGGGAAAATGATCTACCCGCTCGTCCGAGAGCTGGCCGCTGCCGGCGCCCGTGTGCGGGTACCGGTCGCGGTGACGTGCCGGGTCCTGAAGATCGCCCGCCAGCCCTATTACCGGTGGCTGGCCGCACCGGTCACCACCGCCGAGCTTGAGGCGGCCTACCGGGCCAACGCTCTGCACGCCGCCCACCGCGATGACCCTGAGTTCGGATACCGCTACCTGGCCACCGAAGCCGCCAGCGCCGGGGAACCGATGGCGGAGCGCACCGCCTGGGCGCTGTGCTCGTCGATGAGCTGGTGGTCAGCGTTCGGCAAGCCCCGCCGCGGCAAGGCCGGCAGGCCCGGGCCGCCGGTGCACGATGACCGCGTCCAGCGGGTCTTCACCGCCGAGCGGCCCAACCGGCTGTGGCTGACCGACATCACCGAGCACCCCACCGCCGAGGGCAAGCTCTACCTCTGCGCGATCAAGGACGTGCGCTCCAACCGCATCGTCGGCTACGCCATGGACGCCCGGATGCAGTCGCGGCTGGCCGTGGCAGCGCTGGAGTCCGCGGTCGCCAGGCGCGCGACAGCCGGGCACGACGTCGCCGGCTGCATCGTGCACTCGGACAGGGGGTCGCAGTTCCGTTCTCGCAAATTCGTCCACGCCCTCAGCACCCACGGGCTGGTCGGCTCGATGGGTCGGGTGGGTGCTGCCGGGGACAACGCGGCGATGGAGTCCTTCTTTGCGCTGCTGCAGAAGAACGTCCTGGACCGCCAGCGCTGGACCACCCGCCAGCAGCTGCGGATCGCCATCGTCACCTGGATCGAACGGACCTACCACCGCCGACGGCGGCAAGCCGCCCTCGGCCACCTCACACCCATCGAGTGCGAGATGATCGAGCCCGCAATGGCCGCTTAGGCCGCCTGACCTGACCTGTCACCTATCCGTGCAGCAGTCCCATACTCGTAGGCGCGGATTGACGGCGAACATTCCGAATAGCACGCATCGCGCAACCAAACCCGGCGCGAAACGTGCGCCAGGCGCCTAGCCAGGGATAACCGCTAGCCGCAAAGCCAGTGGGCTTGAGAGACGAGCCACCTGCCCCGCGAAGTCCGCGTACGCTCGGTCATATTCGATCCCAGCGAGATTATTGCAGCGTTCACACAGGCCACGAACCCACATGCCGCCTTCGCTCCAACGGCCCCCGCGGCGGACTCCTCCAACGATTACATCAGACGCGCGCACCACCCTCGTGTCGTTTCCTGCGATCTGTGGCGGTACGTGTGCTCTAGAAAGCCTGCGGATATCACCGCAGAGTCCGCATGGGCGTGGAATAGTGGAGGCCAACATGCTCCCGACAAGATTGAAGTTCGCCATCTGAATCCTTTCGCGGCGGTGCATCGACGCCTGTCGGCGAAGTGCAATCGCGGGGAGGCCCCGGCTACCGCTCCAAGTCGGTCTTCATGACCGCCAACAGGGCCCGCCGGGCGGCGTTCGTACGCTCCCTCGGCAGCGCTGAACCCACCGGCACGTCCTTGTCCCGCTTTGTCGGCCGGCCGCGCCAGGCCGCCGTCATCTGCTGTCCGGCCTCCGAACGGGCAGCCTGCACGTACGCGGCGTAGGCGGCCGCAACGACGTCGGTGCTGTGGATCGCCAACAACGCCGTGTAAAAGCTGATTCTGGACTTGATGTCGCTGAGGTGCTGCGTGAGCTCGCGCCGGGCGGCAGCGGAGCCGTCCCGGCGGCGAATGCGGTAGGGCGCCTCGGCGTAGTCCTCCACCGCTCGCACGGCCTCGGCGTAGAAGGTCGCCCGCTGCTGTCGGCGGGTCTCCTTCTGCTGGGTCTTGTAAGCCTTCACCGCGACGATCGCGGCGACCATGGCGGCCGTGAGGGCACCGAGCAAGCCGAGTGCTGCGGCGAGGACCGTGGCGACGTCGCCACCGTCGAGGGCGGCCACCAGGCGGTCCCAGCCGCCCTGCTGCTCGGTCGTGGAATCCGCGGCTGCCAGAGCGCTCATGCCGCTTCGCCGGGGAAGCCGTGCGGCTGCTCTTCGCCCAACCACTGGCCGCCGCGCTTGCCGCCGGTGGCCCACCAGTGGTCCTCGAAAAACAGGTGGTCGCGCGTCAGGTCGATGAGTGCGAGCAGGCCGTCCTTCGGCTGCCACCGCTCGCCGGGCGGGGAGAGCGGGTAGTACAGGCAGAGGGCGTTGTCGCCCGGCATCCGGTGCGGCGAGGTCGAGTCGGGGTCAGCGATGACGCGTGGGTACTCCTCCGGCGGCAGTCCCCAGCACGGGTACGGCGGACGCGCGAAGAAGAAGACGCTGACCGGGACGGGGTCGAGCCGGCCGGGCACCTCAATCGGCACTCCGTATACGAGCAGGTCGACCTCAAGGTGGACGCGTAGGTCCCGACCGTGCTCCCGGCGTGCAGCTGCCTCCATCAGCATCTGCCACCACGGCTGAAGGCCGTACCAGCCGATGTCCGACCTCGCCGCCATAGTCGATGCGACGGAGAGGCCGGCGCTCACGGCGCCCAGCTCTTCACCGGGGTTCGGGCCCGCTGCGCCCCGGCGCCGGTGCCGGTGGCGACGCCACGCTTGCGGGCCTGAGCCCAGGAGCGCAGCGCTTCCGCGGCCACGGCTTTCTGGTTCGGCCGCGGCAGCATGGCCTCGTCGTTGAACAGCTTGGCCAGCTCGTCGTGGGCTAGCTGGGAGTAGCCGGCCTCCTCAAGGCGCGTCGCCTCGTCGATCCGTTTCGCCGCCCGGCGCAGGGCCGTGACGACCTCAGACCGGGGCTTGTTCAGCTTGATGGGCTTCTCGGCGACGTGGGCGGGGTCGCGCGTCTCGCCCTTGTCCAGCTCGTCGGCGGCGTACTGGAACCAGGTGGCGAGGCCGGCGAGCTGCGTCGTGGGCCCGGTGATGCAGCCGAGCGCGAGCGCCTTGATGTTCCAGGAGCACAGCGGCTTGCCGTTGCGGCGGTTCCAGTGCTTGAGCAGTCGGACGATGCGCGCGAAGGCGACGTCGGTGTCGTCGATGGCCTGGAGCACCATCCCGGTGTGCGCCTCGGGATGTGAGCGGTCCCAGCTGGGCATCTTCGGGATGAACAGCCCCGGGGCAGCGAGGTTGTCGACCGCGCAGATGACGTCGGCGGTGAAATCCTTCTCGCCGGCGTGCACCGGATCCCCGAAGCGGACTAGGACCGCGCGCTTGCAGCCCTCCACCTGGACGGTGAGCTTCGGGTAGTCGTCCTTGAGCTCCCGGCGGATGGCGTCCGCCGCCCGTTCCATCAAGTCCCGGGGTCCCTCCTTGCCGGGCCCGTGGGTGGGCAGGGCCTCGGCGATGACGATGCCGAGGTCGATGTCCGTCAGTGGCGTGAGTGCGTCGCCGTGCGCCACGCTCCCGTTGAAGTACGCCCGGGATCCGCGGAACTCCCGGCACAGCGCGGCGGCGATGGCCTCGCGTCGACGTTTGGCCTCGTCCAGTTCGTCTCCGGTCACCTGAATGCGGAGTCGCGCCTGCTCAAGGAGCTCTTCCAGGGACGGATAGGCAGTCTGGGGCACGATCGTCCTTCCTGCGGCGAGGTACTTCCCCTGCCGCCCGGAACGCCGGTGCTACCTCGCTGCCCCTACACCCATGTAGACGGCACCCCGGTACGCGACCTCGGTCAGCCGACCGGGGTGTTCTGCGCTCCAGGCCCCAGCCTCCCCGCAGGGGGTGACAGTTTCGGGCCGACACCGCCCCACGCGTCCCAACCGTCACAGGGCGTCGAGTGCGGCACGCGACTTCCGGTGCGGAGGAGTGCGCTTCGCGGACACTGCGTGCTGCGCTGCGGTGGACCCGCGGCGCATGGGTGGTCCCCGAGCAGTGCTTCAATTTCTATGGTCGCGGTCGTGAACCTGCCAGCACAGGACTGGGTGGTAAACGCTACCGAGGAGGCTATGACCCGCATCCTGTCCCATGCCAAGAAGGTACGGCCGCCCAATACCGAAGAGTTCACTTTCCGCGCCTTCTTCATGACCGCCGCTGAACGACTAAATGCACCAGACTTTTAGACCGAATGACACAGGTTCGATCTGCTTGTCCAAGCCGGCGGGACGAACACCATCAACAAGTTCAAGTACTACCTAAATACGGCGCACGTACGACGTCGGTGGCGGCTACGGCGCGTACAAGGGCGGGCCTGGCGTCCAGAACGAGCGCGAGTTCGCCGCCTGCCTGACGAAGCTGCGGCATGCGAAGTTACCCCGACAGAAGAGATTGCCCGCGTCTGGCAATTGACCGTCGGGGGCCTCGAAGCGCGGGTGCTTGAGCCGAGCCCCATGGGCTGACCGCCTACATGTACTGCTCGGTGACGTTGGTGCAGCGGGTGATCGGCGGGAGGTTGCCGACTGCTGTGTGGGGTCGGTGGTTGTTGTAGTGGTGCAGCCAGCCTGACAGGGCAGCTCGGCGAGCGGTCTCGGAGGTGTAGAGCCGTTTGTAGGCCCATTCCTCGAGCAGGGTGCGATTGAGTCGTTCGACTTTGCCGTTGGTCTGGGGCCTGCGGACGCGGGTTCGCGAATGCTTGATTCCGAGGGCGGCGTGTTCCTGACGCCAGGCGTGGCTCTTGTAGGCGCTGCCGTTGTCGGTGAGCACCCGCTCGACGCTGATTCCGTGGCCGGCGAAGAAGACGCGGGCTCTGGCCCAGAAGGCAAGCGCGGTGGCGGCGGTCTCGTCGTCGAGGACCTCGGAGTAGGCCAGCCGGCTGAAGCCGTCGACGGCCGAATGCACGTAGCAGTAGCCCAGGTTGGGTCGGCCGTGCATTTTGCGGGGCCGGCTCGGGTCGCGGTGGGCTTGGGTGTTGCGTCGGCCAGCCGCGCGGCCGTGGATGCGCCAGCCGCCGCCGTCGGGGATGTTGCCCAGCTTCTTGATGTCGACGTGCACCAGTTCGCCGGGCCGGGTCATCTCGTAGCGGCGGATCGGTTCGCCGGTGGCTCGGTCGACGTGCCAGAGGCGGTTGATCCGGCAACTGACCAGGATCCGGTGGACGGTCGAGGGCGCCAGTCCGACACGGCCGGCGATGGCGACCGGTCCCAGCCGCTGCTTCCACCGCAGGTGCACGATCCTGCGCACCACCGGCAGCGGCGTGCGCCGCGGTGAGCTGGCCGGTCGGGAAGAGCGGTCGGCCATGCCGGCTGGGCCCTGCTCGCGGTAGCGCTGAGCCCAGCGGGTCGCGGTCGGACGGGAGACCTGGAAGCGCTCGGCGGCCCGGGCGACCGGCCAGCCCTGCTCGACCACACAGCGCGCCAGTCGAAGGCGTCCGGTCTCGGTCAGCGGCGCATTACGGTGGACCACGAGGGACCTCCTGGGGTCTGGATGGGTTGCTTGGCGGCTCCCACACAGAACCCGGAGGTCCCTCCTCACATCAAGAACTGATCTTCACCACGCTGTGCACCAACCTGTCCGGGCAGTACACCTACACGATGATGGAACGGGTTCTGCACCACGGCAGCCGATGCGGCGCAAGGTGCCATCGCCCTGAGAGCCAAGGGGGCGACAACTTGACACCGGCTCGAGGCCCTAGCCTCGCCTCATGCGCGCTGTTCAGATCACCCGCTTCGGCGGTCCCGACGTCATGGACATCGTCGACCTCCCCGACCCGGCCCCCGGGGACGGCGAGCAGCTGTACGACGTCAGCTCATCCGGGCTGAACTACGCCGACACCCACCACCGGGAGTCGTGAGACGCGCCTCGTCCTCTCAGCACGGCCGGCTGCCAAAACGCTAAGCACGTTGACGCTCCTCCGTCGTTCGGTGGGCGCGCTCTGCCCCCGGCGGACCGTGGAGTCACTCCGGTGGCTTCAGCAACGCCCTGAACTTCCAGCGACGGAAGGCCGTACTACTGAGTTCGCCGCGGAGAGCCTCGTACGCGTGCCGCCACTGTGCCGCCGTTCGACCTGCTGCGAGACATCGCTGCTCCGCTTCAGCGACGTACCCTCGCTCCCGATCCAGTTCGCTCGTCCGCTGATCGAGCTGTTCCTGCGCTTCGACGAGGTCACGCTGCCGGCCGCGCGCAGCTGCATCGAGCGCACCGAGCTGACGCTGTAGACCAGACCGTGCGTCGGCCACCTCGTGCAGCATCGTCTCGAGCTCGGCTATTCGGCGAGCCTGCCATTCTGTGTGCCGCTTCCAGTCGTCCATAGATGCCCAGCCGTTCTGCATGCCGTCGGAATTCTGCTGGACCGGCCCCCAGTCCAGGGTCTGCGCCAGGTGGTCTCTCAAGAAGGTCGCCAGCGCAGGACGACGCGCTCCTGGCTGCAATCTCCCGGTCCTGCGGTCCAAGGACAGGTAGCCCTCCATCACGGAGTAGTGGAGGCCGTGCACCTCGGTCGTTCTGTAGCGATCGGGTTGCTCGGTCTCCGCGCGGAGTCCGACCGCCGGAAGCTGATCCACCCAATCGACGTTGCGCGTCACCCATAGGACCTCGTAGCCGTGGTGCTGCAGCAGCTCTGTGCGCAGGCGTGCCGCGTGGAGGGGGATGGCCGACAGCTGGACCTCGTAGGCGACCTTCCGCCCCGGGACCTCCACCTGCACGTCCGGGCGCAGCTCAGCCGCGGTCCTGTTGTACTTCGGCGAAAGGCTCTGCGCCTCGAGCCAGTCATGGATCCACCAGGTCAGAGCGACGTGCTCCTCGCTCTCCCGCCCCCCTGCACCGGTTGACCTGTGTCGGTGCTCGGCGTCGGCAGCGTTGTGCCTCAGCCAGACCCGATCGCCTCTCAGGAAGGGGTGGACCGGCTCGCCGCAGCTGACGCACCTCAGCCCACCCCGGCTGTGCCAACGCTCGTAGGCCCCCGGCCTGCGGATGTCCACCCGCTCGTCGTTGGGGCCAAGGGCGAGAGTCATACGCAGGGCGGGGCCCGGGTTCGAGCTTGGTTGGATCCCGCGCATGCGAGCAGCCTCCGCCACAGGTACGACACTTTCCGAGCCTGCCTGGCTCCCTGCGAAGCCGCATGTGCCGCCGCCCAGGGGCCACTCGCCGGATGACCGGGCGTGACGGACATGGCGGGCGTGATTGCGCGAAGCCATAGCCTCACGGGTATGCGTGCTGTGCAGATCACCCGCTTCGGCGGCCCCGAGGTCATGGACGTCGTCGACCTGCCCGACCCGGTCCCCGGGGACGGCGAGACGTTGTTCGACATCTCCTCCGCAGGCGTCAACTTCGCCGACACCCACCAGACCGAGGACAGCTACCTGGCCAAGCAGGAGCTGCCGCTGGTCCCGGGCGCGGAGTTCGTCGGCACCCCGGCCGGTGGCGGCCAGCGGGTGGTCGGCCTGCTGCCCGGCGGCGGGTACGCGGAGAAGGTCGCCGCCCACCCGCGGCTGACCTGGCCGGTGCCCGACGGCGTCACCGACGAGCAGGCGCTGGCCGTCGTCCTGCAGGGCGCCACCGCCTGGCACCTGCTGCGCACCTCCACCCACCTCTCCCCCGGCGAGTCCGTCGTCGTCATCGCCGGCGCCGGTGGCGTGGGCACGCTGGCGATCCAGCTGGCCAAGCACTGGGGCGCCGGCCGGGTCATCGCCACCGCCTCCAGCCCGGAGAAGCGCCAGCTGGCCGAGTCGCTGGGCGCGGACGCCACCGTCGACCCGGCGCTGGCCGAGGACGACCCGAAGGCCTTCACCGCCGCCCTCCGCGAGGCCAACGGCGGGAAGAAGGTGGACATCGTGCTGGAGATGACCGGCGGCAACGTCTTCACCGGCTCGCTGTCCGCACTTGCCCCGTTCGGCCGGCTGGCCGCCTACGGCATGGCCGGTCGCGAGGCCCCCGCCTCGGTCGCCGTGCCCGCGCTGATGGGCACCAGCCGCGCCGTCATCGGCTTCTGGCTGGCGCACTGCATGACCCGGCCGGAGATGATGGACGCCGCGATGACCGACCTGCTCTCGTTGGTCGCGGACGGGACCCTGAGGCCGGTGGCCGGTGGCCGGTACCCGCTGACCGCCGTCCGCGAGGCCCACCAGGACCTGCTCGCCCGCCGCACCACCGGCAAGCTCACCCTCGACCCGACCCGCTGAGGCCGACGACGCCCCTCCCCCGCCGCGGGGAGGGGCGTCACAGCAGCCGGTTGGTCCAGAGCAGCGAGGCGACCACACCGAGGAAGGCGAACAGCAGCCCACCGCGGACGAACCACGGGCTGATGTCCTGCGGCTCGGTCGTGTAGCCGATCTGGCTGCCGAGGTCCTCGTAGACCGCCTCCAGCTCGGCGACGGTGGCCGCCTCGCTGTAGCTGCCGCCGGTCTCGTCGGCGATCTGCTCCAGCGTCGCCCGGTCGACCGGCACCGGCACCCGCTCGCCGTTGAGGTCCAGCGTGCCGTAGTCGGTGCCGAAGGCGATCGTCGACACCGGCACCGAGGCGGCGTTGGCCGCGTCGATCGCCTGGGTCTCGTCGCGGCCCACCGTGCTGTAGCCGTCGGACAGCAGCACGATCCGGGCCGGCGGCAGCTCCTCGCCCTGCGCCTCCAGGCTGGCCTGGAAGTTGGTGATCGCGGTCAGCGAGGTGAACACCGCGTCCCCGATCGCGGTCGCCTCCGCCAGCTCCAGGTTCCGGATCGCGGTGGCCACCTCCTCGCGTTCGGTCGTCGGGGTGACCAGCGTGGTCGCCGTCCCGGCGAAGGAGACCAGCCCCAGGTTGATCCGCTCGGGCAGCACCTCGACGAACTGCTGCGCGGCGACCTGCATCGCCTCGAACCGGTCGGGCTCCACGTCGGTGGCGCGCATCGACAGCGAGACGTCCACCGCCATGATCACCGTGGCCCGCTCGCGGGGCACCCGCACCTCGGTGCTCGGCTGGGCCAGCGAGACCACCAGCACGCCCAGGCCGAGGGCGACCAGGCCGAAGGCGACGTGCCGGCGCCAGCCGGCCCGCCGGGGCACCAGCGAGCCGAGCAGCGCGACGTTGGTGAACCGGGCGGCGTACCGGGCCCGCCGCAGCTGCAGCACCACGTACAGCGCGACGACGGCGACCACCGCCAGCAGCGCGAACAGCCACCAGGGCGACTGGAACGTCATCGGGAAGCCCCTCCGTTACCGGCGCGCCGGCGGTGCGCGACGTAGCCGACGACGTCGGTGAGCCAGTCGCGGTCGGTCTGCAGTCTCAGGTGCCCGGCACCGGCCCGGCGCAGGGCGGCGGCGACCTCGCGGCGCTGGGCCGCGGCGCCCTCGGCGAACCGGCGGCGCACCTCGGCATCACCGGTGGGCACCTCCAGGGTCTGGCCGCTCTCCGGGTCGACCACGGTGAGCAGGCCGACGTCGGCCAGCTCCAGCTCACGCGGGTCGACCACCTCGATCGCGAGCAGCTCGTGCCGCGGCCCCAGCCCACGCAGCGGGCGCTCCCAGTCGGCGTCGCCCAGGAAGTCGGAGATCACCACGACCAGGCCCCGGCGGCGCGGCGGACGGCGCAGCGACTCCAGCGCGGCGGCCAGGTCTCCCCGGCGTCCGCTGCCGGCCCGGGGGGTGGCGACCACCTGGCGCAGCAGCCGATCGGCGGCCAGCCGGCCCGGCGCGGCCGGGTGGCGGTCGACCCGCTCACCGGTGGTCACGACCGCGCCCAGCCGGTTGCCGCCGCGCACGGTGAGGTGGCTGACCGCCGCCAGCCCGGCGATCGCCAGGTCACGCTTCTCGCAGTTCGCGGTGCCGAAGTCCAGGCTGGCCGACAGGTCCAGCACCACCCAGGTCTCCAGCTCCCGGTCGGCGATCGTCTCCCGGACGTGCGGCACCTGGGTGCGCGCGGTCACCGGCCAGTCCATCCGCCGGACGTCGTCCCCGGGGTGGTAGCTGCGGGCGTCGCCGGCCTCGCTGCCGGAGCCGGGGACCAGGCCGAGGTGGTCGCCCTGCAGCAGCCCGTCCAGCCGGCGGCGCACGGTGAGCTCCAGGCGGCGCAGCAGCACCGGGGCGTTGCTGCCCGGACCGAAGTGCGGCGGTGCCCCGTTCCCGCCGGCGTCCACCGCCGCGCTGCCCTCGGTCATCCCGCGTGCGGCCCGGGTGCGCCGTTCTGCGGCGGCGCACCGTTGGGCTGCTGCGGCGCACCGTTGTGCGGCATCCCCTGCGGCGGGCCGGGCGGCGGGCCGTAGCCGGGGCCACCGAAGCCGGGCACCATCGGGCCGCCGGGGCTGCCCGGGCCGTAGCCGCCGGCCCGCTGCCGCGGCGTGACCTGCGGGAGCGGCACGCTCTCCAGCACCCGCCGGACGATGTGGTCGGCCGGCACTCCGTCGGCCAGCGCGTCGTAGGAGAGCACCAGCCGGTGCCGCAGCACGTCGGCGGTCACGTCCAGCACGTCCTGGGGCAGCACGTAGTCGCGGCCGCGGATCAGCGCCAGCGCCCGGCTGGCGGCGATCAGCCCCAGCGAGGCGCGCGGGCTGGCGCCGTAGGACACCCAGCTGGCGACGTCGTCCATGCCGTGCTCGCGGGGCGCGCGGGTGGCGACCACCAGCCGGACGACGTAGTCGACCAGCGCGTGGTGCACGAACACCTCCGAGGCGGTGCGCTGCAGCCGGCGGACGTCGTCCGGGCCGAGCACCGTCTCCGCGCTCGGCGGGGTCGAGCCCATCCGGTAGATGATCTCGCGCTCCTCCTCCGGCGTCGGGTAGTCGACGAGCACCTTGAGCAGGAAGCGGTCGCGCTGGGCCTCGGGCAGCGGGTAGACGCCCTCGTTCTCGATCGGGTTCTGGGTGGCCAGCACCAGGAACGGGTCGGGCAGCTTGTGCGAGACGCCGCCGATGGAGACCTGCCGCTCGGCCATGACCTCCAGCAGCGCCGACTGCACCTTCGCCGGCGCCCGGTTGATCTCGTCGGCGAGCACGAAGTTGGCGAACACCGGGCCGAGCTCGGTGTCGAAGGCGTCCTGCCCGGCCTTGTAGATGCGGGTGCCGATGATGTCCGCGGGCACCAGGTCGGGGGTGAACTGCAGGCGCGAGAACCGGCCGCCGACCACCGTGGCCAGCGTCTCCACGGCGAGGGTCTTGGCCACCCCCGGCACACCCTCCAGCAGCACGTGGCCGCGGGCGAGCAGGCCCACCAGCATCCGCTCGACCAGCCGGTCCTGACCGACGATCACGCGCTTGACCTCGAAGAGCGCACGCTCCAGTCGTGCCGCGTCGGCCGACGGTGGGGTGGGCTGTGCGGATACGGGCGAGCTGCCGGCAGCGGTCACGGCGCCAGTGTCCTACACCTGGCTGTGCCGGCCACCGGTGCCGGAGGCGTCACGGACCCCCGCCACGCCCGTTCCGCGACCCGCCGCGACACCTGCCGCAGGGCCCGGCCGGGGACTGCCGGGCGGGGATCGGGACTGCTAGCGTGTGCGACGCGTCGGGCAGCTCCCCCCGTGGCTGCCCGACGCCCCATCCCCGCGCGACCTGGCACCGGGCCCCACGTGAGGCCGGCGCAGAGCGCGGTCCTCGCTCAGCCGGCCGGCCGGACGGCGCCGAAGTACGTCGAGCTCGACGTCCGGGCGGTGGAGACCTTCACGTACGAGCCGCTGGTCGGTGCCTCGATCATCTCACCGTCGCCCAGGTAGATCGCCACGTGCACGATGTCCAGGTAGGTGGGGTTGCTGCTGCCGTTGTCCCAGAACAGCAGGTCGCCCCGCTGCAGGTCGCCCTTCGCCACGGTCTTGCCGCGGTTGAGCCAGTACTGGTCGCGGCTGGTGCCGCCGATCGAGATGCCGGCCTGCGCGTAGGCGTACTGGGTCAGCCCCGAGCAGTCGAAGCCCCACACCCGGGTGTCCGGGGCGATGCCGTAGCTGGGCCCGTTGCTGTTGCCACCACCCCAGGAGTAGGGCACCCCGCGCTGGCTCATCGCCGCGGCGATGGCGGTCTCCACGGCCGACCGCGACGGGGCGCCGACGGTGGTCACCGGCGGCGGCGTGGGGGCGACCACCGGTGCCGGCGCCGGCCTGGACGACGAGCCACCGGACGAGCCAGACCCCGCCGACCCCGACCCGGACGACGACCCCGAGCCCGACGACGAGCTGTTCGGGCGGGAGGTCGCCCGCTCGGCGGTGGCCGCGCGCTGCTGGGCCGCCGCCTGCTGGGCGGCGAACGTCTCGGCCTCGGCCCGCTGCCCCTGCAGCGCCACGAGGGTCTGCTCGGCCGAGGCGAGCCCGGCGGCGTACTGCTCCTGCTGCACGGCCAGCGACTCGGCCTGACTGCGCGCCGCGCTCTCCTGCTGCTGCGCGGAGACCAGCAGCACCTCGGCCTCGGCCCGCAGGGTCTCGGCCTGCTGCACCGCCTGCTGCGCGGCTTGGTCGGCGACGGTGGCCTGCTCCTCGAGCACGGTGAGCTGGGCGACCACGTCGACCCGGTGCTCCCCCACCGTCTCCAGCAGCGCCGCCCGCTCGAGCAGCTGCGCCGGGCCGCCGGCGGTCATGAACGCCCGCGCGCCGGCCGACGTGCTGCCCTGCATGTAGCTGTCCCGGGCGAAGGCGACGACCTCGTCCCGCCCGGCCTGCAGCTCGACCTCGGCCTGCGCCGCGGCGGCGGCCGCGGCGTCGGCGGCCACCCGGGCCTCGTCGTGGGCGGTCTGCTTCTCCTCGTAGTCCTGCAGCGCGGTGTTCGCGTCCGCGGCCGCCCGTTCGGCGGCGGTCCGCGCCTGGGCCAGGGCGGCGGTGACCTGCCCGACCTGCGCGGCCGCGGCCTGCTGGGCCTGCTGGGCGGCGGTGAGCTGGCCGTCGCTGGGGTTGACCGGCGCGGCCGAGGCGGTGCCCGGTGCGACGCCCAGACCGAGCGTGGCGACCGCGGCGACGCCGACCACCCGGGCCGTCCAGCGGCGCACCGTCCGCCGTCCGGGACCCGGTCGTCCCGTGCCCTGCTGCCTCGTACCGACCTGTGCGCGCACTGCCTGCTCCTCCGTTGCCCGGCGCCAGGGTGTTCAGCGGCGCCGGTCTCGACCAGTCCCGGCACACCCGTCGGGGTGTGCTCTCACGAGGGACGTCGACCGGATCGGGTGAACGGCTGAGCGCACGCGCAGTCACCTCCCCCCACCGGGTGAGGACTGCGGGTTCGCACGGTGAGCGAGCCTCGGCCCCCCTTCAGGGGCCCGGCCCGAGCTTGCGAGGGTCGGGGGGAAGGGGGGTCCTTCTAGCGGCGCTCGGAGTCCGCCCAGAACGCCTCGCGCAGCTTGAACTTCTGGATCTTGCCGGTGGCGGTGCGCGGGATGCCCTCCCGGAACTCGACCCGCTTGGGCGCCTTGTAGCCGGCCAGCGTCGTCCGGCAGTGCGCGATGATCTCCGCCTCGGTGGCGGAGGCGCCCTCGGCGAGCACGACCAGGGCGGTGACCAGCTCGCCCCACCTGTCGTCCGGGACGCCGATCACCGCGACCTCGGCGACGGCGGGGTGGCTGAACACGGCGTCCTCCACCTCGATCGAGGAGACGTTCTCCCCGCCGGTGATGATCACGTCCTTCTTGCGGTCGGAGATGGTCAGGAAGCCCTCGTCGTCGACCGTGCCGCCGTCCCCGGTGTGGAACCACCCGCCGTCCAGCGCGTCGGCCGAGGCCTGCGGGTTGTCCCAGTAGCCGGCCAGCACGGTGTTGCCCTGCGCCAGCACCTCCCCGGACTCGCTGGTGCTGATCCGGGTGCCCAGCGCCGGCACCCCGGCCCGGGACAGCGCCTTGGCCCGCGCCTGCGGGTCGAGGTCGTCGTACTCGGCGCGCGGCCGGTTGACGGTGAGCAGGGGTGAGGTCTCGGTGAGGCCGTAGATCTGGTTGAACTCCCAGCCCAGCTCCTCCTCGACCCGGGCGATCGTGCGGGAGGGCGGCGGCGCCCCGGCGACGACGATCCGCACCCGGTCGCGGCCGGGCACCGGGCCGTCCCAGTCGGCGGCGGCCTCGAGCACCGCGTTCCAGACCGCCGGCGCCCCGGCCATCAGCGTCACCCCGTGCCGGTCGACCCGGCGCAGGATCTCGGCTCCGTCGACCTTGCGCAGCGCGACCTGCGTCGCCCCGACCCCGGCCGCCGTGTAGAGCAGCCCCCAGCCGTTGCAGTGGAACATCGGCAGCGTGTGCAGGTAGACGTCGCGGTCGCTGACCTGCATGTGCATGCCGAAGGTGACCGCGTTCAGCCAGACGTTGCGGTGGGTCAGCTGCACGCCCTTGGGCCGCGCCGTCGTCCCGCTGGTGTAGTTGATCGTGGCGGTGGCGTCCTCGTCGGGCTCGGACCACGGCCGCGGCTCGGCGCCGGGGCGCAGCAGCCCGGACTCGTACTCGTCACCGAGGGTGAACCGGTGCTCGGCGGTCACCCCGGACAGCGCCGGCTCGAGCTCGGGGTCGACCAGCAGCACCCGCGCACCGGAGTGCTCGACGATGTAGCCCACCTCGCCCGGCTGCAGCCGGAAGTTCACCGGCACCAGCACCCGCCCGGACGACGGGACGGCGTAGAGCAGCTCCAGCAGCCGGGCCGAGTTGTGGCTGACCACCGCCACCCGCTCGCCCTCTCCGACGCCCAGGGCGTCCAGCCCCGCCTGCACCGCCCGCGCCCGGCGGGCCAGCTCGCGGTAGCTGACCTCCCCCAGGGACGGCGCGGGCTGGGTGGGCTCGTCGACCATGCCGACCCGGTCGCCGTAGACCAGCTCCGCCCGGTCGAGGAAGTCACGGGTGGTCAAGGGCACGCGCATGCCGGCTCCCGGGTCCGGGGGGTGTGGTCGCCGTCACGTTATCCGGCGCGGGCCGCGAACGGCTCGTCAGCTCCCTGCGGTCAGCAGCCGGGGCAGCGCCGCGCTGATCGGCTCCCGCACGACCAGGTCGGCCAGCCCGTCGTAGGGCGTGGGCTCGGCGTTCACGATCACCACCCGCGCACCGTGCGCGGCGGCGACCTCGACCAGGCCGGCCGCCGGGTGCACGCCGAGGGAGGTGCCGACGGCCAGGAACACCTCGCAGTCGGCGGCGGCCTGCGCGGCGGCGTCCAGCACGTCGGCGTCCAGCGCCTGCTCGAAGTAGACCGTCGCCGTCTTCAGCACCCCACCGCAGACGGGGCAGGCGGGGTCGGGCTCGCCGGCGTCCACCCGGGCGAGCACGTCGGCGGTCGGGAACCGGGCACCGCAGCCGGTGCACTCGACGGTGTGCACCGTGCCGTGCAGCTCCAGCACGTCCGTGGACCCGGCCGCCTGGTGCAGCCCGTCGACGTTCTGGGTCAGCAGGGCGCGCAGCCGGCCCTGCCGCTGCAGGTCGACCAGCGCGGCGTGGCCGGGGTTCGGGGACGGGGCGGCGGCCACCAGGTCGCGGCGCATCAGCCACGAGCGCCGGCGGATCTCCGGGTCGCGCAGGTACCAGGAGAGGGTGACCAGCTTCTCCGCGTCCGGGTCCCGGGTCCACACCCCCTGCGGCCCCCGGTAGTCCGGGACGCCGCTGTCGGTGGAGACGCCCGCGCCGGTGAGCACGCAGATGCGGTGGGCGCCGGTCAGCCAGTCGGGGGGCAGCACACCGCCAGGCTAGGCAGCAGCGGCCCTGGGGCAGCCGCCCGTGCCGGGCGGCTGCGGAGCGTGTCGGGGACGTCGGCCGGCGGGGGTCCGGAGCCTGCGCGGGACGCCCGTCGCCGTCCTCGTCACGGCGGGCGAGGACGGCGACCACCGGCCTGACCGGGTGCTTCCCGGGCGCGGCCGGGTCACCCGGGGCCAGGGTGGTGGGGTGGTCGCGACGTCCGGGTCCGCCGCCGCCGGTGAGACTGCTCACTGAGGGTGAGGGAAGGGGAGCCTTGCTCCGCAGGACCCGATCGGAGCTGGGATGATCGGGGGTGGCACATCGAGGCGCAGGACGCGCGCAGGACCAGCGAGGGTGAGGCGCAAGCAGTGGCAGCCAGCAAGGACAGCTTCGGAGCCCGGCAGACGCTCGACGTCGACGGCACCGAGTACGACATCTTCCGGCTCGACGCGGTGGAGGGCAGCGAGAAGCTCCCCTTCAGCCTGAAGGTCCTGCTGGAGAACCTCCTCCGCACCGAGGACGGCGCGAACATCACCGCCGACCACATCCGTGCCCTGGCCAACTGGGACCCGTCCGCGGAGCCCGACCAGGAGATCCAGTTCACCCCGGCCCGCGTGGTCATGCAGGACTTCACCGGCGTCCCGTGCATCGTCGACCTCGCCACCATGCGCGAGGCGATGGCCGAGATCGGCGGCGACCCCAACAAGATCAACCCGCTCGCGCCGGCGGAGATGGTGATCGACCACTCCGTCATCGCCGACGTCTTCGGCACGCCGGACTCCTTCGAGCGCAACGTCGACATCGAGTTCCAGCGCAACGGCGAGCGGTACCAGTTCCTCCGCTGGGGCCAGGGCGCCTTCGACGACTTCACCGTCGTCCCCCCGGGCATGGGCATCGTGCACCAGGTCAACATCGAGCACCTGGCCCGCGTGGTCTTCCCGCGGCAGGAGGGTGACCGCACGCTCGCCTACCCCGACACCTGCGTGGGCACCGACAGCCACACGACCATGGTCAACGGCCTGGGCGTGCTGGGCTGGGGCGTCGGCGGCATCGAGGCCGAGGCGGCCCTGCTCGGCCAGCCGGTCTCGATGCTCATCCCCCGCGTGGTCGGCTTCAAGCTGAGCGGCGAGCTGCCCGACGGCGCCACCGCCACCGACCTGGTGCTCACGATCACCGAGATGCTGCGCCAGCACGGCGTGGTCGGGAAGTTCGTGGAGTTCTACGGCAAGGGCGTCTCCGCCGTCCCGCTGGCCAACCGCGCCACGATCGGCAACATGAGCCCGGAGTTCGGGTCCACCGCGGCCATGTTCCCGATCGACGGCGAGACCATCGAGTACCTGCGCCTGACCGGCCGCAGCGCCGAGCAGATCGCCCTGGTCGAGGCCTACGCCAAGACGCAGGGCCTGTGGCACGAGGACGAGCGTGAGCCGGTCTTCTCCGAGTACCTGGAGCTCGACCTCGCCACCGTCGTCCCCTCGATCGCCGGCCCGAAGCGCCCGCAGGACCGGGTCGCGCTCTCCGACGCCAAGGAGTCCTTCCGCGAGGCCCTCCCGACCTACGCGGCGGACGGCGACAGCGAGCCCGACGACGCCGCCGCCGAGGGCTCCACCGTCGACGAGGCCGTCGAGGAGACCTTCCCGGCCTCCGACCCGGCCAGCCCGTTCGCCAGCGGCAACGGCGAGGCCGGCAAGCCGCACACCGCCGTCACCGGCTCGGGCTCCCGCCGCACGTCCAAGCCCACCCGCGTCGTGCTGGAGGACGGCCGGGAGACCGAGGTCGACCACGGTCACGTGGTCATCGCCGCGATCACCTCCTGCACCAACACCTCGAACCCGCAGGTGATGATCGGCGCCGGGCTGCTGGCCAAGAAGGCCGTGGAGCGGGGCCTCACCGCCAAGCCGTGGGTCAAGACGACGATGGCGCCCGGGTCCAAGGTCGTCACCGACTACTACGAGAAGGCCGGGCTCACCCCCTACCTGGAGAAGCTCGGCTTCTACCTGGTCGGGTACGGCTGCACGACCTGCATCGGCAACTCCGGCCCGCTGCCGGAGCCGGTCAGCAAGGCCGTGAACGAGGCCGACCTCGCCGTCGTCTCGGTGCTCTCGGGCAACCGGAACTTCGAGGGCCGGATCAACCCCGACGTCAAGATGAACTACCTGGCCTCCCCGCCGCTGGTCATCGCGTACGCCCTCGCCGGCTCGATGGACATCGACATCACCACCGAGCCGCTGGGGCAGGACGCCGACGGCAACGACGTCTTCCTGCGCGACATCTGGCCCTCCCCGCAGGAGGTGCAGCGGACCATCGACCAGGCGGTCTCGGCGGAGCAGTTCGGCCGCAGCTACGCCGACGTCTTCGCCGGCACCGAGCAGTGGCAGAACCTGCCCACGCCCTCGGGCGAGACCTTCGCCTGGGACGCGGAGAGCACCTACGTCCGGAAGCCCCCGTACTTCGACGGCATGCCGGCCGAGCCGGCCCCGGTGCAGGACATCTCCGGTGCCCGCACCCTGGCGGTGCTGGGTGACTCGGTGACCACCGACCACATCTCGCCGGCCGGTTCGATCAAGGCCGACAGCCCGGCCGGGAAGTACCTGCAGGAGCACGGCATCGAGCGCCGCGACTTCAACTCCTACGGGTCCCGCCGCGGCAACCACGAGGTGATGATCCGCGGCACCTTCGCCAACATCCGGCTGCGCAACCAGCTGGTGCCCGGCACCGAGGGTGGCGTCACCAAGAACCACCTGACCGGCGAGACCACGTCGATCTACGACGCCTCGCAGGCCTACCAGGGGCAGGGCATCCCGCTCGTCGTGCTGGCCGGCAAGGAGTACGGCTCCGGCTCCTCCCGCGACTGGGCGGCCAAGGGGACGGCGCTCCTGGGCGTCAAGGCGGTCATCGCCGAGAGCTACGAGCGCATCCACCGGTCGAACCTGATCGGCATGGGCGTGCTGCCGCTGCAGTTCCCCGAGGGCCAGGACCGGGAGTCGCTCGGCCTGACCGGCGACGAGGAGTTCAGCATCACCGGGATCACCGAGCTGAACGACGGCTCGATCCCGCGCACGGTGAAGGTCAAGGCCGGGGACGTCGAGTTCGACGCCCGGGTCCGGATCGACACCCCCGGTGAGGCGAACTACTACCGCAACGGCGGGATCATGCAGTACGTGCTGCGGTCCCTCCGCGGTTCCACCTCCGCCTGATGGACCTGGGCCTGGGTGGTCGCGGGCTCCTGCTCACCGGCGCGAGCCGGGGGCTGGGGCTCGCGACCGCCCAGGCCCTCGTCGCCGACGGGGCCCGGGTGCTGATCAGCTCCCGGTCCCCGGAGTCCGTGGACGCCGCCGTCGCCTCCCTCGGTGGAGCGCCGGCGGCGTCCGGTCTGGCCGCCGACCTGGCCGACGAGCGCGCCGCGACGGAGCTGGTCGGCGCGGCCGTCGACCGGCTCGGCCGGGTCGACGGTGCGCTGATCTCGGTGGGCGGGCCGGCGCCGGGCAGCGTGCTGGAGGTGTCCGAGGACGCCTGGCGGGCCGGGGTCGAGAACGTGCTGCTCGGGCCGCTGCGGCTGATCCGGGCGCTCGTGCCGCACCTGTCCGCCGACGCCGCGATCGGGCTGGTGCTCTCCACCTCGGTGCGCCAGCCGATCGGCCACCTGGCGATCTCCAACGGGCTGCGGCCCGGGCTGGCGATGACCACCAAGGCGCTGGCCGACGAGCTCGGCCCCCGCGGCATCCGGGTGTTCGGCCTGCTGCCCGGCACCATCGCCACCGACCGGATCACCGAGATCGAGGCCGCCTCCGGTGACGCCGCCGCGATGCGCGCCCGCACCGAGGCCACCATCCCGCTGCGCCGGGTCGGCCGCCCCGCGGAGTTCGGCGCGGTGGCCGCCTTCGCCCTCTCCCCCGCCGCCTCCTACGTCACCGGCACGATGCTGACGGTCGACGGCGGCATCACCCGCGCCCTCTGATGCACTCACGCCGTTGGTCACCCAGCGCCCCTTCCACCGCCGGGAGGCAGCCATGAGCGACCAACCGGTGCTAGTCGCCTGCGCGCACGGCACCCGCAACCCCACCGGACGGCGGCTGATCGCGGAGCTGGCGCTGGCGGCCCGCGCGCAGCGGCCGGGCACCCGCACCACGGCTGCGTTCGTCGACGTGCAGCCGCCGACCGTGGTCGACGTGGTCGCCGGGCTGGCGTCCTCGCAGACCCCGGCCGTCGTCGTCCCGCTGCTGCTGTCGGGCGGGTACCACGTGCACGTCGACATCGCCGGCGCGGTCGGTGCCCACCCGGGCGCCGTCGCCGCCCGGCCGCTGGGCCCGGACCCGCGGCTGGCCGCGGTGCTCACCGACCGGCTGCGGGAGGCCGGCACCGACCCGCGCGACCCGCGGACCGCGATCGTGCTCGCGGCCGCCGGGTCCAGCGACGCCCGCTCGGTGGCCGACGTCGAGAGCACCGCCCACCTGCTGCAGCGCGACTGGGCCGGGCCGGTCACCACCGGCTACGGGTCGGCCGCGAAGCCGACCGTGCCCGACGCGGTCGCTGCGGCCCGCGCGGCCGGCGCCGAGCGCGTGGTGGTCGCGGCCTACCTGCTGGCGCCGGGACACTTCCACGACAAGCTGCAGGGTGCGGGCGCGGATCGGGTCACGACACCACTGCTGCCCGACGACCGGATCGCCGCCGTCCTGCTCGACCGCTACGACGCAGCACTCATCGCCTCCGGGTCCGGAGCCGGCGAGGCCCGCTAGGGTCGGTGGGCATGCTGTCGTTCTCCGGCCTCGCCCTCTGGGTGGTGCTCGTCGCCGCGTTCTTCTTCCTGCTCTACTCCGTGGTGAACCGGGCCGTGCTCAACGCCCTGCGCACCCACCACCAGGAGACGGCAGGGTCGCGGTCGGCGAAGCCGGGGACGCCTCCTCAGGACTGACCCGACAGCGACCGGGCCTCCGCGCCACTCCTCCCAGCCCGCCGGCGGCGCGACCGGAAACCGGTTGACCCACGGGCCTACTGTGGGGAGCCGGTCGGTGGGCCGGCGATCGAAGAGCGAGGAGCGGGCTGGTGCGCAGTGGTGCCGCGGGTTGCGGGGTGGCCGTCGCGGCCTGCTCGACCGCGAGCCGGACCTGCGTCCGGCGCCGCTGACCTCACGTCCTGATCTCCCGTCCTGCCCTCCGGCGGGACGTGTGCCGGCGTGCGGCCGGTGGCGGGTGGGCGCACCGCCTCCCCCACCCCGCCGCCCGCCGTGCCGGTGACCCGATCGACCCGGGCACCGCTGCGCGCCGTCGCCTGACCCGCGCCCGGCCGGCGGCTCCTGATCGACTGGAAGCCGAGCACCCGATGAACCCCCTGACCGAGAAGCAGATCCGCGCGTCCTTCGTCAACGCCACCCGCCGCGAGGTGACCCAGGCGGTCCTCCCCGACCTGGCCGAGCAGCGGTGGGACCGCCTGGACCTCCTGGGCTGGCGTGACCGCAAGGCGCCGCTGTCCGCCTACGTGGTGGTGGAGCTGGACGGCGCGCCCGCCGGCGTCCTGCTGCGCGCCAGCCCCGCCCCGGCCAGCGGACGGCGACGCTCGGCGATGTGCAGCTGGTGCCGCGACCTCGCCTCGGTCGGGGCCACCCTCTACGTCGCCCGCCGCGGCGGCGGGTCCGGGCGCGCCGGCAACACCATCGGCACGCTCGTCTGCGAGGACTTCTCCTGCTCGCGCAACGTGCGGCGGCCGCCGACCAGCGCGGAGTCCGGCGACGGCATCGAGGCGATCGCCGACCAGGTGGTGGCCCAGCGGATCGCCGAACTGCGCGAGCGGTCCACGCAGTTCGTCCGCGACGTCGCCGCCACCGCCTGACCCCACCGGCCGTGTTCGCCACCACGGCCACCCCCGGACGCCCCCTGCGGCCATGGTGGCGAACACGGCCGCAGGGGGTGGGCGGGTCAGGGGCCGGTGGCCACCGGACGGTCGGGGTCGGCGGACCACTGGGACCAGGAGCCGGGCCACAGCGCCGCCTCGATGCCCGCTTCGGCGAGGGCGGCGACCTCGTGGGCTGCGGTGACGCCCGAGCCGCAGTAGACGCCGACGGGCTGACCGGGCTGGACGCCCAGCCGGGCGAACCGGTCGGTGAGTACAGCGGCTGTAGCGAACCGGCCGTCGCTGCCCAGGTTGTCGGTGGTCGGCGCGCTGACCGCGCCCGGCACGTGGCCGGCCCGCGGGTCGACCGGCTCCACCTCGCCACGGAAGCGCTCGCCGGCCCGGGCGTCGAGCAGCACCCCGCCGGCGGCCGGCAGGGCTGCCGCCTCGTCCGCGGTCAGCACCGGCATGCTGCCGCCGGCCAGCGTGACGTCGCCCGGCTCGGGCACGACGTCGCCGGCCTCCAGCGGGCCGGTCCAGGCGGCCAGCCCGCCGTCCAGGATCGAGACGTCGGCGAGGCCGCCCCAGCGCAGCAACCACCAGGCCCGGGCGGCGGCCAGCCCACCGGAGGCGTCGTAGACCACCACGCGCGACCCGGCCGAGACGCCCCACCGCCGCGCGGCTGACTGCAGTGCCTGTAACGACGGGAGCGGGTGTCGCCCCTCGGCCGCGGACGGCTCGCCCGACAGCCCGGTGGGCAGGTCGACGAAGACCGCCCCCCGCAGGTGGCCGGCCAGGTACTGCTCGCGGCCGTCGGTGCGCCCCAGCTGCCAGCGGACGTCGAGCAGGACCTCGTCCCCGGTCAGCCGGTCGGCCGCCGTCAGCACGCTCACCGAGCGGCCTCCAGCTCGGCGGTCAGGGCGGCGAGCGCGTCGCTCCGGCCGCCGTACCGGGCCGGGGTGCTCTGCAGCACGGCGACCCGCCATCGGCCGCCGTCCTCGACCGCGGTGAGCACGTGCACGGTGTGCAGCGCCGGGTCGACGGCGTCCGCGCCCGGCGGCACCATGCCGGCCACCGCGTGCAGCACCGCGACACCGTCGGTGAGCTTGCGCACCGAGCGCACCACACCGACGAAGCTGGGCGTCTGGTGCTCGCTGAACATCCGGCGCATGTCCGCGGCGATGCTCAGCCGGCCGCTGCGCAGCGTGCCGTCGAAGTCGATGATCTCGCCGTCGTCGGCGAACACCGAGGACACCGAGACACCGCTGCGCTGGTTCCACCCGGCGAGGAAGCGGGCGTAGAGGGCCCGGATCTGGGTGTCCTGCGGATGGCCTGCGCTCAAGGGACTGCTCCTGCGGCGTGGTGCGAGTGGGTCAGGAGTGACGGTAGTGCGCCCGCCCGGCAGCCCGCCGCCCCCGCGCCGTCGTCAGCCGACCTGGACCGCGCGTTCGTCGGGCGCCGGGGCGAACTGGGTGCGGTACAGGTCGGCGTAGTGGCCACCGGCGGCCAGCAGCTCCTCGTGGGTGCCGCGCTCGACGATCCGTCCGTCGTCGACGACCAGGATCTGGTCGGCCCCGCGGATGGTCGACAGCCGGTGCGCGATGACCAGCGACGTCCGGCCGGCCAGCGCGGCGTCCAGCGCGTGCTGCACCGCGACCTCCGACTCGCTGTCCAGGTGCG
This sequence comes from Modestobacter lacusdianchii, assembly GCF_054177765.1. Lineage (NCBI taxonomy): Bacteria > Bacillati > Actinomycetota > Actinomycetes > Geodermatophilales > Geodermatophilaceae > Modestobacter > Modestobacter lacusdianchii. The sequence goes on from NZ_JBJJTJ010000007.1 coordinate 131,848, forward strand.
CGGTCGCCTCGTCCAGGATCACGATGCCCGGCGCCTTGAGCAGCACCCGGGCGATCGCCAGCCGCTGCTTCTCCCCACCTGACATCCGGTAGCCGCGGTCGCCGACCACGGTGTCCAGCCCGTCGGGCAGCGAGTGCACCAGTGCCGCGATCCGCGCGCCGGTGAGCGCCGCCCACACCTCGTCCTCGGTGGCGTCGGGCTTGGCGTACCGCAGGTTGGCCCCGATGGTGTCGTGGAACAGGTGCGAGTCCTGGCTGACGACGCCGATCGCGTCGCGCAGCGAGGCGCTGGTGGCCTGCCGGACGTCGACGCCGCCGACCCGCACCGCGCCGCCGGTGACGTCGTAGAGCCGGGACACCAGCGCGGCGATGGTCGACTTGCCGGCCCCCGAGGTGCCCACCAGCGCGACCAGCTGGCCGGGCTCGGCGCGGAAGGAGACCTCGTGCAGCACCTCGGCCGGTGCGCCGTGCTCGGGGACGGCGACGTCCTCCAGCGAGGCCAGCGACACGTCTGCGGCGGCCGGGTAGCCGAAGGACACCGCGTCGAACTCGATCGACCGGTCGTCGGCCGGCACCGGGACGGCGTCGGGCGCCTCGGCGATCATCGGTGCCAGGTCGAGCACCTCGAAGACCCGGTCGAAGCTGACCAGCGCGCTCATCACGTCGACCCGCACGTTGGCCAGCGCGGTCAGCGGCCCGTAGAGCCGGGTGAGCAGCAGCGCGAGGGCGACCACGTCACCGGCCGACAGCGACCCGGTGAACGCCAGCCACCCACCGAGGCCGTAGACCAGTGCGGTGGCCAGGGCCGCGACCAGGGTGAGCGCGGTGAAGAAGGCCCGGCCGTACATCGCCGACAGCACGCCGATGTCGCGCACCCGGGCGGCCCGGCCGCGGAAGGACTCCGCCTCGGCCTCGGGCCGGCCGAACAGCTTCACCAGCAGGGCGCCGGCCACGTTGAACCGCTCGGTCATCGTGGCGTTCATCGACGCGTTGAGCCCGTAGGACTCCCGGGTGATCGCCTGCAGCCGCTTGCCGACCCGCTGGGCGGGCACCACGAACAGCGGCACCATCGCCATCGAGAGCAGGGTGATCTGCCAGGACAGCGTGAGCATCACCCCGGCGGTGAGCACCAGCGCGATCACGTTGGAGACGACGCCGGACAGCGTGGAGGTGAACGCGCGCTGGGCGCCGATCACGTCGTTGTTCAGCCGGCTGACCAGCGCGCCGGTCTGGGTGCGGGTGAAGAAGGCGACCGGCATCTGCTGCACGTGGCCGAACACCCGGGCGCGCAGGTCGTAGATGACCCCCTCGCCGATCTTCGCCGAGTACCACCGCTGGGCCAGGGAGCTGGCGGCGTCCAGCACGGCCAGGCCGGCGATGAACAGCGCGATCCGCACGATGTCGCCGGCGGTGCCCTCCAGGCCGGCGATCCGGTTGACGATGTCGCCGGCCAGCAGCGGGGTGACCACGCCGATCACCGAGGAGAAGACCACCAGCGCCAGGAAGCCGGCCAGCTCGCGGCGGTAGGGCCGGGCGATGCCGAGGATCCGGCGCACCGTCCCCTTGGGGATCTCCCGGGCGGTGACCGAGGAGTCCCGGCTGAACGACCGCATCGCGGCCATCGACGTCATCGAGCCGTCCACCGGCTCACCGCCTTCCCGCAGACCGCGCCGTCACGGCGTGCAGAACCCGGCGGCGGGGGGTGTTGTTCCTCAGCGGCCGGCGAGAGCGCCGAGCCGGCGCACCTGGGCCGCGCGTTCGGCGGCGTCCTGCACGGCCGGGTCGTTGCGCACGGCCGAGCGCAGCAGCGCCAGGGTCTCCCGGCTGGCGTCGGGGTCCGGGCCGAGCAGCGCCGCGGTCAGGTCGGCGACCGTCGCGTCCAGCTGGTCGGCCGGGACGGCGAGGTTGGCCAGCCCGGTCTGCACCGCCTCTGCGGCGCCCACCGCCCGGCCGGTCAGGCAGATCTCCACGGCCCGGCTGTAGCCGACCAGCTCGACCAGCGTGCTGGTGCCGGTGAGGTCGGGCACCAGGCCCAGCGTCGTCTCGGGCAGCCGCAGCTGGGCGTCCTCGGTGAACACCCGCAGGTCGCAGGCGAGCGCCAGCTGCGCCCCGGCGCCGATCGCATGACCCTGGACGGCGGCGATCGACACGATCCCCGGCGAGCGGAGCCAGCGGAACCCGGCCTGGTAGCCGCGGATCCGCTCCTGGGCGAGCTCGGCGGGCAGCGCGCCCAGCTCGCCGAGCCCGCCGGCGACCCCGGGCTCGGCGCTGAACAGCGTGCGGTCCAGCCCGGCGGAGAACGCCCGGCCCTCGCCGCGGACGACGACCACCCGCACCTCGTCGTCCAGCGACTCACCGACCGCGCGCAGCGCCGCCCAGGTCGCCGGCGTCTGCGCGTTGAGCTGGTCGGCCCGGTCGAGGGTGACGGTGAGGACGGCGCCGTCGCGCGCCGTCCTCACCCATCCGTCGTCCTGGTCGGTCACGCAGACTTCTTGGCGTTCCGGTTCGCTCCGCCCCGCCCACGCAGCGTGGCCCCCGACTCCGACAGCAGACGGTGGACGAACCCGTAGGAGCGGTTGGTGGAGGTGGCCAGCGAGCGGATGCTCTCGCCGTTGTCGTACCGCTCCCGCAGTTCGTCTGCCAACGACGACCGGTCGTCGCCGGTGATCCGCTTGCCCTTGCTCAGGTCCGCAGTGCTCGAGTCGGCCATGACTCCCCTCCGTGTCAGGGGTCCCACCGACTGTTGCCGACGGTTGCCCGCTGATCCCCCGGCGCCGCGGTCCCGGTGACCTCGGCGTCCCACTGGCCATGATCACCCAGCTGGAGAGGGTCGGCCACCGCAGATCGGACGTGCGCAGCCGATCGGGGGCGCGGCGTGCGACTAGGCGAGCGAGACCAGGTCGGCGAAGTCGGCGCTCCAGGTGTCCTCGGTGCCGTCGGGCAGGATGATCACCTTGTCCGGGTCGAGCGCGGTGACCGCGCCCTCGTCGTGGGTGACCAGCACGATCGCGCCCTGGTAGGTGCGCAGCGCCTCGAGCACCTGCTCCCGGCTGGCCGGGTCGAGGTTGTTGGTCGGCTCGTCGAGCAGCAGCACGTTCGCCCCGGAGATGACCAGCGTGGCCATCGCCAGCCGGGTGCGCTCACCACCGGAGAGCGTGCCCGTGCGCTGGTCGACCGTCTCCCCGGAGAACAGGAACGCGCCGAGGATGCGGCGCAGCTCGGTGTCGGTGGAGTCCGGGGCCGCCGAGCGCATGTTCTCCAGCAGCGTCCGGTCCATGTCCAGCGTCTCGTGCTCCTGGGCGTAGTAGCCCACCCGCAGCCCGTGACCGGCCTTCACCTCGCCGGTGTCGGGGGTCTCGGTGCCGGCCAGCATCCGCAGCAGCGTCGTCTTGCCCGCGCCGTTGAACCCGAGGACGACGACCCGGGTGCCCTTGTCGATCGCCAGGTCGACGCCGGTGAAGATCTCCAGCGAGCCGTAGCTCTTGGACAGCCCCTCCGCGGTGAGCGGGGTGCGGCCGCACGGGGCCGGGACCGGGAAGCGCAGCTTGGCGACCTTGTCCTGCACCCGCACCTCGGCCAGGCCCGCGGCCAGCCGCTGCGCCCGCTTGTCCATGCTCTGCGCGGCCTTGGCCTTGGTGGCCTTGGCGCGCATCTTGTCCGCCTGGGCGGTCAGCGCGTCGATCTTCTTCTCGGCGTTGGCCCGCTCGGAGCGGCGGCGGCGCTCGTCGGTCTCCCGGGCGTCCAGGTACCGCTTCCAACCGAGGTTGTAGACGTCGACAGTGGCCCGGTTGGCGTCCAGGTGCCACACCTTGTTGACCACGGCCTCCAGGAGCTCGACGTCGTGGCTGATCACGATCAGCCCGGCGCGGTGGCTGGCCAGGAAGCCCTTGAGCCAGACGATCGAGTCGGCGTCCAGGTGGTTGGTCGGCTCGTCGAGCAGCAGGGTGTCGGCGTCGGAGAAGAGGATGCGGGCCAGCTCGACGCGGCGGCGCTGGCCGCCGGAGAGGGTGCGCAGCGGCTGCTGCAGCACCCGGTCGGGCAGACCGAGGTTGGTGCAGATCCGGGCCGCGTCGCTCTCCGCGGCGTACCCGCCGAGGGCGGCGAACTGGTCCTCGAGCCGCCCGTACAGCCGGACGGCGCGGTCCTGCTCGGCGTCGTCGGCCGGCTCGGCCATCGCGATCTGGGCCTTGGTCAGCTGCGCCTTGAGGACGTCGAGCCCGCGGCCGGAGAGCACCCGGTCGCTGGCGGTGATGTCGAGGTCGCCGCTGCGCGGGTCCTGCGGCAGGTAGCCGAGCTCGCCGCTCACCTCGACCTTGCCAGCGTGCGGCACGCGCTCGCCCGCGAGGGTGGTGAGGGTGGTGGTCTTGCCGGCACCGTTGCGCCCGACCAGCCCGATGCGGTCACCGGGCTGGACCCGCAGATCGGCGTCGCTGATGAGGATCCGGGCGCCGGCGCGCAGTTCGAGGCCGGTCGTCGTGATCACTGGTCCCAGGATAGGCGCTCGACGGCGATCCTCCGACCCCTTTCCCGGGTGACCTCCACGTCACCTCCCGGCAGGTCACCAGCGTCCGGGTGATCGCCGTCCACCCCGCGGGCGACCGGCGCCGCCCGTAGCGTGACGAGGAGCAACCGCAGCCGGGAGGAGGTCCACCGTGCCGACGCCGGAGGTCGACTACCCGCCGCCGCTGGGCCGCCCGGTGCGGCCACCCCCGGCGCCCGCGGAGACCGGCCCGGCCGACGTGGCGCCGCAGCAGGTGCTGCTGGGCGCCGGCGTGGTGGCCGTCGTGGCCGCCGGCGCGGCATCGCTGACCGACGCGGGCTCGCCGGCCGGCCTGCTCGTGGTCACCCTGCTGACCGTCGCCGCCACCGCCGGGTCGCTGCGGGCCGCGCGCCGCGGGCTGCGCAGCAGCGAGGAGGCGCTCGCCTCGGCCGCGGTGGTGCTGGCCGCCGTCGGCGCGTGGTCGGCCGGCGACGGCGGAGCAGCGGCGGTGCTGCTCGCCCTGCTGGCACCGGTCTTCACCCTGCTCGCCCTGATCGCGCGCACCACCCTCACCTGGCCGGTCGCCGCCTGGTCGGCGGTGCAGTGCGCGGTGCTCAGCGGGCTGACCGGCTCCGGGCTGTCGCTGTCCCCGCACGCCGCCGCCGTGCTCGCCACCGCGGTCACCGGGGTGGTGGTCACCCTCGTCGTCCGGCGGGCCGCGGCCGTGCTGGCCCTGGTGACCACGGCGGCCTGGTGGTCCACCGGCGTCGTCGAGGGCTCGGCCCTGGTGTGGACGACGGAGTCGGTGGGCGACGCGCTCCTGCCCGGGGCGCTCATGCTGGCCGCGGCCGCCGGGCTGCTCGCCCTGCGCCGCCGCCGGGACCTGCGGCCGTTGCTCGGGCCCCGGGCCGCGGTCCCGGTGCTGGCCGGTTGCGTGGCCGGCGCGGCGGTGTCCGGGGTGCTGCAAGCCGCCGGGCCGGTGGGCGTGATGGCCAGCGGCTACCTGGGGCTGGTGCTCGCCGCGGTGGTGGGCGCGGTGGCCTCCCCCGCCCCCACCGCGCTGCTCCGCCCGGCCGGGCTGGCCACCTCGGCGGTGCTCACCGGGCTGGCCGTCGTCCAGCTGGTCGGCTCGGGGCACTGGTCGGCGCTGGCGGCGCTGCTCGCGGCGGCCGCCGTCCCGGCCGTCGTCGTGGCGGCCCGGCAGCCGGCCGACCGGCCGGGCGCGCTGCCGGTCGCGGTGGCCTGCCTGGCCGCCGCCGTGTTGTTCGCCGAGGCCGACGGCAGCGTGTCGTCCGGATGGGCCGGGCCGCTGCTGCTCCTGCTCTGCGTGCTCGCCCTGGCCGGGGCCACCGTGCTGCGCCGGCACCGCACCGAGGTGCCGCTGGCCTGGACCGCGGCGGCCGTCGCCGTGGCGGGGCTGGCCCACCTGGCGCACGCCGGCGACACCGGCGGGCTGGCCGCGGGCCTGGCCGTGGTGGGCGCGGCCTCCCTGGGCCACGGCACCGTCACCGGCCGGGCGCCCTCCCGCGCCGGTGGCTGCCTGGCGCTGGCGGTGGCGGCCTGGCTGGCCGCCGGGTCCGCCGGCGCCGGGCTCCCGGAGGCCTACACGCTGCCGACCGCGATCGTGCTGTGGCTGTACTCAGGGCGGCGACTGGCCACCGGGGCGTCCTGGCCGGCCTGGGGGCCGGGCCTGGTCGTCGCCTTCGCCCCGTCGACCTGGCTCGCCGTCGCCGAGCCCGAGCTGACCCGGCTGGTGCTGCTGCTCGTCGCCGCCACGGCCGTCGCCACCGCCGGCGCCCGGTGGGAGGTGCAGGCACCGCTGGTCGTCGGGGCCGGAGCACTGGCCGCTGCCGCGGTCGGCCGGCTGACCGTGCACCTGCCGCTGCCCGGCCTGCTCGCGGTGGCCGCCGCCGGCGTCGTCCTGCTGCTGGTCGGCGCGGCGTACGAGGAGCGGCGCGAGCGGGCCCGGGCCGCCTTCGCCCGGGTCGCCGACCTGCGCTGATCCGCGGTCGTTGCAGTTGCTGTAGCGGCCGGTCCAGGCCGCCCGCTGGCGCGAGGTGAACGACGCCACCCCCGCGGCGAAGTCCGCGGAGCCGTAGACCCGGTCCAGCACGTCGGAGGCGTCGACCGCGCCGGCCGACGCGTGCAGCCGGCGCAGGGTCTCCTTCGCCGCCCACTGGGTCAGCGGGGCGTTCGCCAGCAGCCGTTCGACGAGCTCGGCCGTGGCGCCGGTGACGTCCTCGGCCACCCGGGACACGAAGCCCGCGGCGCGCGCCTCCTCGACGTCCAGCAGCCGCGCGGACATCAGCATGTCCACCGTCCGGGCGTGCCCGAAGTGCCGCACGGTGAGCGCGAAGCTCGCCGCGGACAGCGTGTTCCCCAGCGTCCGGGCGATCGGGTACCCGAACGTGGCGGTCGGCGAGGCGACCCGGATGTCGGCCGCCGCGGCGATCGCCAGGCCACCGCCGATGCAGAAGCCGTCGATCGCCGCGACCACCGGCACGGTCACGGCCAGCAGGCGGCCGATCGTCGCGTCGATCTCGGCCTCGTAGGCGACCCCGCGTGGCCCGTCGAACCCGGCGAACTGCGCGATGTCGGTGCCCGCGACGAACGCCTTGCCGCCCGCGCCGCGCAGCACCACCAGCCGGACGGCGTCGTCGGCGTCGGCCCGCTCGCAGGCCTCGACCAGCCCCTGGTACATCCCGAAGGTCATCGCGTTGCGCTGCGCCGGCCGGTCGAAGGTGACCGACAGCACCGGGCCGTCGACGTCGATGTGCAGGTCCTCGCTCACTGCGCGCCCCCGATCGCCGGCTGGGCCGGGGACGACCCCAGCGGTGGCCCGGCGTTGCCGCGCCGGGTCGGCGTCCGGGAGAACCGCATCGGCGAGCCCAGCTGGCGCACCGGGCCGACGGTCGGGTGGTCGGCGTCCCAGAGGAAGTCGCGGGCGGTGAGCGCCTCGTCGGTGAAGACCTCGTCGTAGGTCTGGATGGGGGCACAGGGCACCCCCGCCTCCTGCAGGACGGCGATCACCTCGGCGCTGGTACGCGTCGAGGTCACCGCCTCGATCGCCTCGATCAGCTCGGTGCGGTGCTGCATGCGGCCGCTGTTGTCGGCGAACCGCGGGTCCCCGACGAGCTGGTCGAGCCCGAGCGCGGCGCAGAACCGCTGCCACAGGTTGGGGGTGTTGGCCCCGATCGTGACGTAGCCGTCGGCGGTGACCACCGCCTGGTAGGGCGCCTGCGACTGGTGCGCCGCGCCCTGCCGCTCGGGCACCGTGCCGTCACCGAAGTACCGGCCGGCCTCCCAGACGGCCAGCGACACCCCGGACTCGAAGAGCGAGACGTCCAGGTGCTGGCCGCGCCCGGAGCGGTCCCGCTCGCGCAGGGCCGCGGTCACCCCGAGCGCGACGTACAGCGCGCTGACCAGGTCGCAGACCGGCACGCCCACCTTCGCCGGGCCGGAGTCCGGGAAGCCGGTGATGCTCATCAGCCCCGACCGGGCCTGGGCCATGATGTCCAGCCCGGGCTGCTGGGCCAGCGGACCGTCCTGCCCCCACCCGGACGCCGACGCGTAGACCAGCCGCGGGTGGTCGGCGGCCAGGTCCTCGTAGCCCAGGCCCAGCCGGCGCATGGCCCCGGGGCGCAGGTTCTCCACCAGGACGTCGGCCTGCCCGATCAGCTCGAGGAAGGCCGCCCGGCCCTGCTCGGACTTGAGGTCCAGCTCGACGGACTCCTTGTTGCGGTTCAGCCGCAGGAACGGCGAGCTCTCCCCCTGCACGAACGGTGCGTTCCCGCGGACGAAGTCGCCGGTGCCCGGCGTCTCGACCTTGATCACCCGCGCGCCGAGGTCGGCCAGGTGCATGGTCGCCCAGGGAGCGGCGATGAACGCGCCCACCTCCACCACGGTGACTCCTGCCAGTGGTGGTTCAACGGGCTCGGTCGGAGCCGGTGCGAGCTCGGTCATCGTCTCTCCTCCTGTGGTGCGTGTCGGTCGCCCTTCGGCCGGCGGGCAGTTCCCGGCGCACGGGCTGAGCGGATCATCTGCGACGGATCAGGTACGGCGGATCGGGTCCAGCAGACCAGAGATCAGAGGACCAGGCTCAGCAACAGCACGACGCCGAGGCCCACCACCGAGGCCACCGAGGTCGAGGTGCCCACCACCTTGACGGCACCCTTCGTCGTCTGGCCCAGCAGGTTCTTCGCCATCCAGAAGAAGTTGCTGTGCACGGTCATCAGGAACAGCGACCCGGAGGCCGCGGCCAGCGCGATGAGCACCGGGTCGATGCCGGCGCCCGCGGCCACCGGGCCGAGGATGCCGGCGGCGGTGATCGCCGCGACGCTGACCGAGCCGATCGCCACGTGCAGCACGACGGCGATCAGCCACGCCAGCAGGATCGGCGGGCCGGCGCTGCTCTCGAAGAACTCGCCGAGCACGTCACCCAGCCCGGTGGCCCGGACCAGCCCGGCCAGCGAGCCACCCAGCCCGGTGAGCAGGAGCACCTCACCGAGGTTGCTGAAGGACCGGTCCAGCGCGCGCTTGACCCCGGCCTGGCCCCGGTAGACCTGGGTGAGCACGACGGCGGCGAAGGAGCCGATCAGGAGCGCGATCGTCGGCTCGGAGAGGAAGGCGAGCAGGGCGATCTCGACACCGAACACGTCGCTGAGCGACCCGGCGGCGATCAGCACCAGCGAGACGGCGACCGGCGACACGGCCAGCGCGATCGGGGCGCGGCGCTGCGGTGCCTCCGTGCCGGCCGGCGCGGTGGCGACGGCGGTGCCGCCCTGCGCCGTCCCGCTCCCGGCGCCGACGGTGCCCCCGGTGCCGCCGCCGGTGGCCGCGTCGTCGTCGGCGACCTCGATGCCGTCGAGCCGGTCGAAGGTCTCCCGGTCCTCGTCGGTGGCCGGGTCCCAGAAGCGGGTCCGGTCGACGAGCAGGTGGACCACGGCGATCGTGACGACGATGGTGACCACACCGGCCACCGTGCCGAAGAGCAGGTAGCGCCACAGCGGGATGTCGATGACGCCGGCCAGGGCCAGCGACCCGACGCTGGGGATCATCATGGTCAGCCCGACGAGGATGCCGGTGACCAGCGCGGAGGCGATCCGCGGGATGCCCTTGGGGCCGATCGACCGGGCCATGCCGCGGGCGATCGGCGCGGTCACCACGAGCATCACGTCGGCGAAGATCGCCTGCAGCGCGGTGCCCACGGTGACGCCGAGCGCGTACGGCGACCGGCGGGGGCCGAACGCCCGCAGCAGGCCGCGGACGATCCGGTCGATCACCCCGAGCTCGGACATCGTCGTCCCCAGCGTGATGCCGAAGGCGATGAGCAGACCGATCTCGGCGAGGATCTCGCCGAAGCCGGAGCTCAGCGTGGTGACCGTGCCGTCCAGCCCGAGGCCCGAGGCGATGCCGAGGTAGAGGATGCCGCCCAGCAGGGGCGTACACCGGGTGCACCTTCAGCGCGACGATCAGGACGATGACGCCCACGATCGTGATCGCGGTGTGCAGCAGCAGGATGCCGTCGCTCATGAACAGGGACCATTCTGTCGAGCGCGTCGCCTCGTCGACGAGGGACGCGGTGTGGTCGGACCTCAGTGGTCCGACCACACCGTAGCGGACGTTGTGACCCAGGTGACAACCAGGCCGTGTCCGCCGTCACGTGCCGGCGGTCACCCCACGAGGACGACGTCCAGGGTGCGCGGACCGTGCACGCCCTCCACCCGGTCCAGCTCGATGTCGCTGGTCGCGCTCGGCCCGCTGATGACCGTCAGCGGACGCACCGGGTCCAGCGCGGCGAACGCCTGGGGCACCGTGTCCACGAGCTGGCCGACCGTCAGGACGCACACGTGGTGGTCGGGCACCAGGGTCACCGCGCGGCGACCCTGACCCGGCCCGGCGTCCAGCACGACCGAGCCGGTCGCGGCGATGCCCAGCCGGCCGAGCGTGACCACGCTGTGCACCCGGTCGAGCTCGGCGACCGCCAGCGGCGCGTCGGGCGAGTCGACCCGGACGTCCCCGGAGGGCCGCAGGTGCGCCGGCAGGTCGTGCGGCACGACCGCCGGCCGCCCGGCCACCAGCCGGTCGACGAGCGCCGACAGCTCGGCCTCGGTCGCGTCGGCCGCCACCCGGTGCACGGTGGCCGCGTACTCCTCGACCGCGGTGGCGAACCGGTCGGCGTCGGCCGGCCCGGTCAGCGGCGCGCGGGAGTAGTCCCGGGGGACGGCGACCGGCGCCGGGTCCGGGCCCACCGCGCGGCGGACCGCGGCCAGCACCTCCTCGCGGGCGCTCATCGCCCCTCCCCCGCGCCGGGCCGCCGCTGCCACAGCTGCCGGAACGTGCGGCTCGGCAGCGCCGGCAGGTCGCGGCTGCGGGTCCAGACCGAGCCCGGCCAGGGCAGCCGGCGGAAGCCCCGCCGGCGCCAGGCGAGCAGCCGGCCGCCGCTGATGAGCCGCGACCACCGCCGGGCGTCGGTCATCGCCCACGCGGCCGCCGCCATGGCGACGTCCTGGCCGCTGGGCACCGTGCGTTCCGCCTCGGCCGCCTCGACCGCGTCGGCCCGCAGCTTCACCAGCATGGTGGGGATGTCGATCCGCACCGGGCAGGCGTCGAAGCACGCACCGCACAGCGTGGAGGCGAACGGCAGGGTCGAGTTCGGGTCCTTGCCCCCGGTCATGCCGGTGAGCTGCGGGGAGAGCACCGCCCCGATGGGGCCGGGGTAGACCGAGCCGTAGGCGTGCCCGCCGACCCGCTCGTACACGGGGCAGACGTTGAGGCAGGCGCTGCAGCGGATGCAGTGCAGCGCCGACCTGCCCTCGGGGTCGGCGAGCACCCGACTGCGGCCGTTGTCGAGCAGCACCAGGTGGAACTCCTGGGGGCCGTCGCCCGGGGTCACCCCGGTCCACAGCGAGGTGTAGGGGTTCATCCGCTCGGCGGTGGAGCTGCGCGGCAGCAGCTGCATGAACACCTCGAGGTCGCCGAACGTCGGCACCACCTTCTCGATGCCCATCACCGTGATCAGCGTCCGCGGCAGGGTCAGGCACATCCGGCCGTTGCCCTCGGACTCCACCACGGCGAGCGTGCCGGTGTTCGCGCAGGCGAAGTTGGCGCCGCTGACCGCCACGCCCGCCTCCAGGAAGCGCCGGCGCAGGTAGGCGCGGGCGGCCATCGCCAGCTCCCGGGGGTCGTCCCCGAGGTCGGCGGGGGCACCGGGCATGGCCTCCCGGAAGACGTCCCGGATCTCCGCCCGGTTCTTGTGGATCGCCGGCACCAGGATGTGGCTGGGCCGGTCGCCGGCCAGCTGCACGATCAGCTCGGCCAGGTCGGTCTCCAGCGCCGCGATGCCCTCGGCCTCCAAGTGCTCGTTGAGGCCGATCTCCTGGGTGGCCATCGACTTGACCTTGACCACCTCGGTCGCGCCGGCGGCGCGCACCAGGTCGGTGACGATCCGGTTGGCCTCCTCGCCGTCCCGGGCCCAGTGGACGACGCCCCCGCGCGCGGTCACCGCGGCCTCGAGCTGTTCGAGCAGCTGCGGGAGGCGGGCCATGGTGTCTGCCTTGAGCGCCGAGCCGGCCAGCCGGAGCTGCTCCCAGTCGTCGAGCTCGGCGACGGCGGCCAGCCGCTTGGTGCGGATGGTCCCGGTCGCGTGCGCGAGGTTGCGCCGCAGCTGGTCGTCGGCCAGCCCGTCGGCGGCCGCCGACGGGAAGGGCCGGTCGCCGCGCACCGCGCCGGTGGCGGTCGGCATGCCGAGGAACGTGCTCATCGGGCACCCGCCCCCACGGTGTCGAGGGCGAGGGGCGCCTCGCGGGTGGCGGCCAGGATCTCGGCCAGGTGCCGGGTGCCGATGCCGGTCTGCAGCCGGCTCAGCCCGCCACCGATGTGCATCAGGCAGGAGGAATCGCCGGCCGCGCACACCTGCGCGCCCGTGCTGGCGACCGCGGCCACCTTGTCGGCGAGCATCGCGGCCGAGGTGCCCTCGTTCTTCAGTGCGAAGGTGCCGCCGAAGCCGCAGCAGACGTCGGCCTGCGGCAGCTCGACCAGGTCGATGCCGCCGACCGCGCGCAGCAGCTGCAGGGGCTTGTCGCCCACCCGCAGCATGCGCAGCGAGTGGCAGGTCGGGTGGTAGGTGACCCGGTGCGGGAACCAGGCGCCGACGTCGGTGACCCCGAGGACGTCGACCAGCAGCTCGGACAGCTCGTAGGTGCGGGCGGCCAGCAGCTCTGCCCGGGCGGCCGTGGCGGAGTCGCCCTGCCGGCGCGCCGCGGCCGCGTGCTGGTGGCGGACCGAGCCGACACAGGAGCCCGACGGCGCGACCACCGCGTCGCACTCCTCGAGCACCTGCTCGAAGGCGTCGACGTGGTGCCGGACCACCTGGGCGCCCAGCCGCCAGTAGCCGGTGTTGAGGTGCATCTGCCCGCAGCAGGTCTGCTCCGGCGGCACCACCACCTCGTGGCCCAGCCGGGTCAGCAGGCCGGCCGTCGCGGTGGCGACGCGCGGGACGACGGCGTCGGCCAGGCAGGTGGTGAACAGGGCGATGCGCATCCGGCCTCCGAACGAGCGGGTGTGGTCCGACCACGGTACCCCGTTGTGGTCCGACCACAGCGGAGCCCGGGTCGTGGCGGGCGCTCGTAAGCTGCGGTGATGCGCACCACCGAGACCGTGCTCCAGCACATCGAGGCGCAACTGCAGAGCCGCTCCCTCACCGTCGGCATGCGGCTGCCCGGAGAGCGGGCACTGGCCGAGCAGCTGGGCGTCTCGCGTGGCTCGGTGCGCGAGGCCCTGCAGGTGCTGGCCGCGATGGGCGTGGTGCGGCGGGCCGTCGGGTCGGGCGCGGACTCCGGTGCGGTGCTCATCGCCGAGCCGCTCGCCCCGCTGAGCTCCGCGCTGCGCCTGCACGTGGCCACCCAGGCGTTCCCGGTGAGCGAGGTCGTGGAGACCCGCGTGCTGCTCGAGTCCTGGGCCGTCGCGGGGGCAGCTCGCGCCGGCCGCCCCCTCGACGGGCTCGTTGCGCTGCTCGACCAGATGGACGACCCCTCGCTGGACGTCCGCGACTTCCTCCGGCTCGACGCCCAGCTGCACGTCGCCATGGCCGAGCTGTCCGGCAACGCACTGGTCGGCGCCATCATGGCGTCGCTGCGGTCGTCGATCGAGACCTACGTGCAGGGGTCGGTGCCCCACGTCGCGGACTGGCCGGCACTGCTGGACACCCTCCGTGCCGAGCACCGTGCCGTGGTGGCCGCCATCGCGGCCGGCGACCCGGCGCTCGCCTCGGACCGGGTGTCCCAGCACATCCGGGACTTCTACGTCGTCTCCGGCCTGCACCTGGACGACCCGCCACCGGACCGGGCGGCCTGAGCCCCGGTCAGCCGACGACGACCTCGGCGCCCACCGGGCGCCAGCCGGCAGCCAGGAACGACCGCAGCGAGGCGGTGTTGGCCGGCGCGACCTGCGCCCACAGCGGCTCGCCGCCGGGCACCAGCGCCGGGGCGGCCGCCGCCAGCGCGGTGCCCAGACCCCGGCCACGGACAGCCGGCTGGACCTCCACACCGGTCTCCCAGCGGCCGCAGACGCCCCGCCCGAGGGCGAGCAGGGCGGTGCCGTCGGGCGTCGTCCAGACCCGGACGTCGGTGCGGTGGGCCAGCGCCCGCCGCACCCGCGGGTGCTCCCCCGGCCCGGTCTCGACCAGCTCCAGCCCCGGGGCGGCCGGCGCGGGCAGGGCGACCAGCAGGGCGTCGAGCACGCCGGGCTCACCACCGACCCGGTCGGCGAGCGCGGACAGGAAGCGCGCTCCGAGGGGCGCCTCGATCGGCTCGTGCGCCACCTGCGCGGCCACCCAGGCCGGGTCGACGTCGGCGGCGACCACGTGCCAGCCGGTGCCACCGACGACGAGTGCCCGCACCCGCCGTCCGTCGAGGAGGGCAGGTGCGGGCACCGTGGGCACGCTGGCGTCGGCCGGCGGGGTCTCCCCCGCGGCCAACCGGCTCAGGAGTCGGAGGACCTCATCGCCCCCCACGCCTCGCAAGCTCGGCGCGGGCCCCTGCGACGAGGCCACTACACCCGGAAGCCGAGGGCCCGCAGCTGCTCGCGGCCGTCGTCAGTGATCTTGTCCGGGCCCCACGGCGGCATCCAGACCCAGTTGATCCGGATGTCGTCGACCAGACCGGGGCCGGGGCCGCCGGTGAGGGCCTGGCGGGCCTGGTCCTCGATCACGTCGGTCAGCGGGCAGGCGGCCGAGGTCAGCGTCATGTCGATGATCGCGACGTTGGCCTCGGTGTCGACGTCCAGGCCGTAGACCAGGCCCAGGTCGACGACGTTGACGCCCAGCTCGGGGTCGACGACGTCGCGCATGGCCTCCTCGACGTCCTCCAGGAGGGCGGACTTGCCGCCGAAGAGGCCGGCGTCCGCGGTGGTCTCAGGGGTGCTCTCGCTCATGCGGTCTCTCCCGTCGGGGTGGCGGACAGCGCGCGGGCGCTCGCGTCCTTCAACGCCATCCAGCTCATCAGTGCGCACTTGACCCGTGCCGGGTACTTGGACACGCCGGCGAACGCCACGGCGTCCTCCAGCTCGTCCTCGAGCTGCTCGGCCACGGCCGGGTCGCCCTTGCTCTGCATCAGCGTCATGAACTGCTCGCCGGTCTGCAGCGCGTCGCTGACGCTCCTGCCGAGCACCAGGTCGTACATCGCCGACACCGAGGCCTGGCTGATCGAGCAGCCCATCCCCTCGTAGGAGACGTCGGCGATCGTGTCGCCGTCCAGGTGCACCCGCAGGGTCACCTCGTCGCCGCACGTCGGGTTGACGTGGTGCACCTCGGCCTCGAACGGGTCGCGGAGGCCGCGCCCGTGCGGGTTCCGGTAGTGGTCCAGGATGATGTCCTGGTACATCGACTGCAGCTGCATCAGTTCGTCGCTCCCTCGCTGTCAGAGGGTGCAACGCCGAAGAAGCGCTGGGCTTCCCGCACACCGTCGACGAGCGCGTCGACGTCGTCGTAGCCGGTGTGCACGTAGAACGTGGCCCGGGTCGTGGCCGGGACGCCGTAGCGCCGCACCACCGGCCAGGCGCAGTGGTGCCCCACCCGGACGGCGATGCCCAGGTCGTCGAGCACCTGGCCGACGTCGTGCGGGTGGATGCCCTCGACGGTGAAGCTGATCGCCCCGCCACGGGCGACGGTGTCCGGCGGGCCGATCACGGTCACGCCGGGGACCGCCTGCAGCTGCTCGAGGGCGTACTCGGTGAGCGCCTCCTCGTGGGCCAGCACGTTGGCCATGCCCAGCCGCTGCAGGTACTCCACGGCCGCGCCGAGCCCGATCACCTGGGCGGTCATCGGGACGCCGGCCTCGAAGCGCTGCGGCGGGGGCATGAAGGTGCTGCCCTCCATCCGCACGACCTCGATCATCGAGCCGCCGGTGAGGAACGGCGGCAGCGCGTCGAGCACCTCGTACCGGCCCCAGAGCACGCCGACGCCGGTGGGGCCGAGCATCTTGTGCCCGGAGAACACCAGGAAGTCCGCGCCCAGCGTGGTGACGTCGACCGGCTGGTGCGGCACCGACTGGGCGCCGTCGACCAGCACCAGGGCGCCGACCTCCCGGGCCCGGGCGGTGATCTCGCCCAGCGGGTTGATCGTGCCCAGGATGTTCGACTGCTGGGTGACCGCGACGAGCTTGGTGCGCTCGTTGACCACGGTGCCCAGGTCGGAGAGGTCCAGCCGGCCGTCGTCGGTGAGCCCGAGCCAGCGCAGGGTCGCCCCCGTGCGCTCACACAGCTGCTGCCAGGGCAGCAGGTTGGCGTGGTGCTCCATCTCGGTCACGACGATCTCGTCGCCCTGACCGACGGCGTACCGCCGGAACTCCGGCTCCTTGGCCGTCGCCGCGTTGCTCAGCGCGTAGGCGACCAGGTTGATCGCCTCGGTGCTGTTACGGGTGAAGACGACCTCGTTCTCCGGCGCCCCGATGAACGCGCCGATGGTGGCCCGGGCCGCCTCGTAGGCGGCGGTGGCCTCCTCGGCGAGCTGGTGGGCACCGCGGTGCGGAGCGGCGTTGTAGTTCTCGTAGAAGTGCCGTTCGGCGTCCAGGACGCTGGTCGGCTTCTGCGAGGTCGCGCCGGAGTCGAGGTAGACCAGTCGACGCCCGTCCCGCACGGTGCGGGACAGGATCGGGAAGTCCGCCCGGATCGCCTCGACGTCCAGCGGCAGCGAGCGCGACCGGTGCGGACGCGAGGCGGTCGCGGTCATGCCTGCTGCGCCTCCGCTGCGGCCTGCTCGTTCGAGTCCTTGACGTAGGCGGCGTAGCCCTCGTCCTCGAGCTTCTGCGCGAGCTCGGGGCCACCCTCGTCGACGACCCGGCCGGCGACGAAGACGTGCACGAAGTCGGGCTTGATGTACTTGAGGATCCGCGTGTAGTGCGTGATCAGCAGGACGCCGACCGGGCTCTCGGCCTTGGCCCGGTTGACGCCCTCGGAGACGATCCGCAGCGCGTCGACGTCCAGGCCGGAGTCGGTCTCGTCGAGGATCGCGACCTTGGGCTTGAGCAGGCGCATCTGCAGGATCTCGTGGCGCTTCTTCTCACCGCCGGAGAAGCCCTCGTTGACGTTGCGCTCGGCGAAGGCGGCGTCCATCTCCAGGGCCGTCATCTCGGTGCGCACGTCCTTGACCCAGGTACGCAGCTTCGGCGCCTCGCCGGTCACCGCGGTGGCGGCGGTGCGCAGGAAGTTCGACACCGACACACCGGGCACCTCGACCGGGTACTGCATGGCCAGGAACATGCCGGCGCGGGCGCGCTCGTCGACGGTCATCGCGAGGACGTCCTCGCCGTCGAGGGTGACGGTGCCGCCGGTGATCGTGTACTTCGGGTGCCCGGCGATCGAGTAGGCCAGGGTCGACTTGCCCGACCCGTTGGGGCCCATGATCGCGTGGGTCTCGCCGCCACGGACGGTGAGGTCGACGCCGCGGAGGATCTCCTTGGCCTCGTCCCCCTCGCCGACGGTGACGTGCAGGTCGCGGATCTCCAGCACGCTGCCGGCCTGCAGGCCGGTGGCGGTCGGGGTCGCGGTGGGGCTGGTCACGATGTCGCTCCTCAGTTCGTGCTGGCCGCGAGGGGGGCGTCGACGTCGACCAGGACGTCGTCACCCTCGACCCGGACCGGGTAGACGGGGACCGGCTTGTTGGCCGGCAGGTTGGTGGGGGCGCCGGTGCGCAGGTCGAAGCAGGACCCGTGCAGTGCGCACTCGATCGTGGGGGCGCCGTCGACCTCGTCGACGTCGCCATCGGTGAGCGGGAAGTCCGCGTGCGAGCAGACGTCCTGGAGGGCGTAGAGCTCGCCGTCGAAGTCCACGACCGCGACGTCCACGTCCGCGAGCTCGACCCGCAGCGCACCGTCCTCGGGCACCTCCGAGCGGGCGCAGACGCGCTCGAAGGCCATCAGCCGACCTCGACCGGCTGCTCGTCGAGCTCCGGCAGCGCACCCAGCCGACGCTCGATCGAGGCCATCAGCCGGTCCTGCAGCTCGGGGATCCCGATGTGCTGGACGACGTCGGCGAAGAACCCGCGGACGACCAGGCGCCGCGCGGTCTCCGCGTCGATGCCGCGGGAGCAGAGGTAGAACAGCTGCTCGTCGTCGAACCGGCCGGTGGCGCTGGCGTGCCCGGCACCGACGATCTCGCCGGTCTCGATCTCCAGGTTGGGCACCGAGTCCGCCCGCGCCCCGTCGGTGAGGACGAGGTTGCGGTTGAGCTCGTAGGTGTCGGTGCCGGTGGCCGCCGGGCGGATGCGCACGTCACCGACCCACACGCTGTGCGCCTGCTCGCCCTGCAGCGCGCCCTTGTAGACGACGTTGCTGCGGCAGTTGGGCGTGCCGTGGTCGACCCACAGCCGGTGCTCCTGGTGCTGGGTCTCGTCGGCGAAGTACAGGCCGAACATGTCGACCGAGCCGCCGGGGCCGGCGTACTGCACGTTGCTGACCAGCCGGACGAGGTCGCCGCCCAGGGTGACCACGACCTGCTTGAGGGTGGCGTCGCGGCCGACGACGGCGTCGAACTGCCCGCCGTGCACCGCACCGGGGGCCCACTCCTGCACCGAGACGACGGTCAGCTGCGCGCCGTCGCCGAGCAGGAAGGCGACCCCGCCGGAGTACTTGGCCAGCCCGCTGTGGTCCAGGACCACGGTGGCCTGGGCGAACTGCCCGACCTCGACGACCAGCTGGCCCCAGACGACGTCCTCGCTGCCGGTGCCGGACAGGCCCAGGTGCACCGGGCGGTCGAGCACCGCGTCCTTGGCGATCCGGACGACGGTGGCGTCACCGCTGCGCTGGCGGGTGAGCGCGGCGAGCCGGTCGACCGGCTCGGGCAGGCCCTTGAGCAGCGGGTCGTCGGCGGGCACCGAGGTCAGCTCGACGCCCTCGGGCAGGTCGGTCTCCCACTGCAGGGACGCCTCCGACGGGGCGCCGTCCAGCAGCGCGCGGACGCGGCGCATCGGGGTGAACCGCCACTCCTCCTCCCGGCCGGTGGGCGCGGGGAAGGCGTCGGGGTCGACCGAGGTGAACCGCTCGGCCGGCGAACCGGTCGGGGCCGGCCCGCCGTGCGAGTGCGACCCCGGGGGGGCCTCGCCGGCGGTGCCGGTGCCGGCCGCCGGGGTGGTCGGCGGCCCGGCCTGGGCGCCCACGCCGGGAGCGAAGAGCTCCCCGGCGAGGGTGGCCGAGTCCGTGGTCAGGGTGGTCTGGTCGTCAGTACCGGTGTTCTGTGGAGCCGACATCAGCCGACGGCACCTTCCATCTGCAGCTCGATCAGGCGGTTGAGCTCGAGGGCGTACTCCATCGGCAGCTCCCGGGCGATCGGCTCGACGAAGCCGCGCACGACCATCGCCATCGCCTCGTCCTCGGAGAGCCCGCGGCTCATCAGGTAGAACAGCTGGTCGTCGCTGACCCGGGAGACCGTGGCCTCGTGGCCCATGGCGACGTCGTCCTCGCGGACGTCGACGTAGGGGTAGGTGTCCGACCGGCTGATCGTGTCGACCAGCAGCGCGTCGCACTTCACCGTCGACTTCGAGCCGTAGGCGCCCTCGTCGACCTGCACCAGCCCGCGGTAGGAGGTGCGGCCACCGCCCCGGGCCACCGACTTCGACACGATGGTCGAGGAGGTGTGCGGCGCGGCGTGCACCATCTTGGCGCCGGCGTCCTGGTGCTGGCCCTCGCCGGCGAAGGCGATCGACATGACCTCGCCCTTGGCGTGCTCACCGGTCATCCACACGGCCGGGTACTTCATCGTCACCTTGGAGCCGATGTTGCCGTCGACCCACTCCATGGTCGCGCCCTCGTGGGCCACGGCCCGCTTGGTGACCAGGTTGTAGACGTTGTTCGACCAGTTCTGGATGGTCGTGTACCGGCAGCGCGCGTTCTTCTTCACGATGATCTCGACGACCGCGGAGTGCAGCGAGTCGGTCTTGTAGATCGGCGCGGTGCAGCCCTCGACGTAGTGCACGTAGGCGCCCTCGTCGATGATCATCAGGGTCCGCTCGAACTGGCCCATGTTCTCGGTGTTGATCCGGAAGTAGGCCTGCAGCGGGATCTCCACGTGCACGCCCGGCGGCACGTAGATGAACGAGCCACCCGACCAGACGGCGGTGTTCAGCGCGGCGAACTTGTTGTCCCCGGAGGGGATGACCGAGCCGAAGTACTCGCGGAACAGGTCCGGGTGCTCGCGCAGCGCCGTGTCGGTGTCCAGGAACAGGACGCCCTGCTCCTCGAGGTCCTCACGGATCTTGTGGTAGACGACCTCGGACTCGTACTGGGCCGCGACGCCGGCGACCAGCCGCTGCTTCTCCGCCTCCGGGATGCCCAGCTTGTCGTAGGTGTTCTTGATGTCGTCGGGCAGCTCGTCCCAGGTGGTGGCCTGGGCCTCGGTCGAGCGCACGAAGTACTTGATGTTCTGGAAGTCGATGCCGGAGAGGTCCGAGCCCCAGTCGGGCATGGGCTTCTTGCCGAAGATCTTCAGCGCCTTGAGCCGGCGCTCGAGCATCCACTCGGGCTCGTTCTTGCGGCGCGAGATGTCGCGGACGACGTCCTCGTTGAGGCCACGGGTGGCCGAGGCGCCGGCGGTGTCGGCGTCGGCCCAGCCGTACTTGTAGCGGCCGAGCGCGTCGATCGTCTCGTCCTGCGTCATCGGCGTGCTGGCCGCCGGCTGCTGGGTGCTGGTCATGCGGGGGTCCTCTCCCGGTCGATCGAGGGGGTGCTGCGAGTGCTGGCGTCGGCGGCCCGGTCGAGGTGCTCCGGGACCGTGACGCGACCAGCAGGTACAGGGTGGGGCAGATCGGCTTTGTTCCCGCCGCGGGCCGTTTCCCGATCCCGTGTGCGCTGCGCTGGCACGGGCTGGGCCGGTGTGTGGGTGGGGCTGGGCTGGGCGGGGATGTGCGTGGGGCTGGGCTGGGCGGGGATGTGCGTGGTGCAGATCCCGTCGCCGTGGGCGATGGTGGCCAGTCGCTGCACGTGGGTGCCGACCAGTCGGCTGATCACCGCGGTCTCAGCCTCGCACAACTGGGGGAACTCGGCGGCGACGTGGGCCACCGGGCAGTGGTGCTGGCAGAGCTGGCCGCCGCTGCCGCTCCCCGGCCCGGCCAGTGACATGGCCATCGCCGCGTACCCCTCGGTGGTCAGCGCGGCCGCGACCACCTGGGCACGGTCGACGGGCCCGGGCGAGGCCGCCTGCGCCTGCTCGACCGCGGTGGAGCACCGCTGCTCCAGCCCGGACAGCTGCCGCTCGGCGACGGCCCGGACGGCGTCCGGCCCGCCGTGCTCGGCCACGAACCGGAGCGCGGTCAGCGCCAGGTCGTCGTAGGCGTGCGGGAAGGCCGAGCGGCCGGCGTCGGTGAGGGCGAACCGGCGCGCGGGCCGGCCCCTCCCCCGCTGACCGCCGGGGGCCTCGCGCTCGGTGACCCGGCCGGCGGTGACCAGACCGTCGAGGTGCCGGCGCACCGCCGCGGCGGAGATGCCCAGCCGGGCGGCCAGCTCGGCGGCGGACTGCGGACCGTGCTCGAGCAGCAGCGCGCTCACCCGGACCCGGGTGCGCCCGTCCTCGGCCGGCGCACCGGCGGCGGGGACGGCGGCGCGGGCCGCGGCGGATTCCACAACACGATTGTGTGCTTAATCAGGGAGCCCGCAAGCAAGGCGGACCTTACTTGCGGGCTCCCTGAGCTCAGCCGAGACGTACCTCACACCGCGGCAGGCGCCTCGGCCTCCGCGACGGTGTTCGGCTGCCGGTCGGAGACCCGCAGGTCCAGGGCGCCGTCCACGACGTCCACCCGGACCCCCTGCCCGGCGTGCAGGTCGCCGCCCAGCACCAGCCGGGACAGCCGGTTGTCGACCTCCCGCTGGATCGCCCGGCGCAGCGGGCGGGCACCGAACTGGCGCTCGAAGCCCCGCTCGGCCAGCCAGGAGACCGCCGCCGGGGTGAACTCGACCGCGATGTCCTGGGCGGCCAGCCGGCGCCGGGTCTCGTCCAGCAGCAGGTCGGTGATCCGGGCCAGCTGCTCGGCCTCCAGCTGCCGGAAGACCACGATCTCGTCGATCCGGTTGAGGAACTCCGGCCGGAAGGCCTCCCGCAGCCGCCGCATCACCTGGTCGCGCAGGTCGTCACCGGCGTCCCCGTTCGCGGTGAAGCCCAGCGGGCCCCGGCCGGCGTTGACGATCGCCTCGGACCCCAGGTTGCTGGTCATGATCACCACGGTGTTGGTGAAGTCGACCGTGCGGCCCTGGGAGTCGGTCAGCCGGCCGTCGTCCAGCAGCTGGAGCAGCGTGTTGAACACGTCCGGGTGGGCCTTCTCGATCTCGTCCAGCAGCACCACCGAGTACGGACGGCGACGCACCGCCTCGGTCAGCTGGCCGGCGTCCTCGTAGCCCACGTAGCCGGGGGGCGAGCCGACCAGCCGGCTGACCGTGTGCCGCTCCTGGAACTCGCTCATGTCCAGCCGGATCATCCGGTCGGAGTCGCCGAACAGCGCCTCGGCCAGCGCCCGGGCCAGCTCGGTCTTGCCGACGCCGGTCGGGCCCAGGAACAGGAAGCTGCCGATCGGCCGGTCCGGGTCGCCCAGGCCCGCCCGCGAGCGGCGGATCGCCTCGGCGACGACCTCGACCGCCTCCTCCTGGCCGACGACCCGCTCGTGCAGGACGTCCTCCAGGCGCAGCAGCCGGTCGCGCTCCTCCTCGGTGAGCTGGGCCACCGGGACGCCGGTGGCGCGGGAGACCACCTCGGCGATCTCCGCGACCCCGACCTCGGGGATGCCGGCCTCGCCACCGGACCGTGCCCGGTCGAGCTCGGCCTGCGCCGCCTGGCACTCGTCGCGCAGCGTGGACGCGCGCTCGTACTGCTCGGCGGCGACCGCCTGGTCCTTCTCCCGCTGCAGCTCCTGGACCCGCTGCTCCAGCGCCCGCAGGTCGGTGGTCGGCCGCTTCACCCGCAGCCGGGTGCGCGCGCCCGCCTGGTCGATCAGGTCGATGGCCTTGTCCGGCAGGTGCCGGTCGGTGACGTACCGCTCGGACAGCTCGGCCGCGGCGACCAGCGCCTCGTCGGTGAACCGCACCTGGTGGTGCGCCTCGTAGCGGTCCCGCAGCCCGCGCAGGATCTCGATCGTGTCCAGCGTGCTGGGCTCGGGCACCAGCACCGGCTGGAACCGACGCTCCAGGGCGGCGTCCTTCTCGATGTTGCGGCGGTACTCGTCCAGCGTGGTGGCGCCGATGATGTGCAGCTCGCCGCGGGCCAGCGCCGGCTTGAGCATGTTGCCCGCCCCGGCCGAGCCCTCCGAGCCACCCGCGGTGACGACGGTGTGCAGCTCGTCGATGAAGACGATCACCTCGTCGCTGTGCTCGCGGATCTCGTCCATCACCTTCTTGAGCCGCTCCTCGAAGTCACCGCGGTACCGGGTGCCGGCGACCAGCCCGGTCAGGTCGAGCTCGACCAGCCGCCGGCCGCGCAGCGACTCCGGGACGTCGCCGTCCACGATCTGCAGGGCGATGCCCTCCACGATCGCCGTCTTGCCGACGCCGGCCTCGCCGATCAGCACCGGGTTGTTCTTGTTGCGCCGGGACAGCACCTCGATCGTCTGCTCGATCTCCTGGGCCCGGCCGATGACCGGGTCGATCCTCCCGTCGCGGGCCATCGCCGTGAGGTCGCGACCGAACTCGTCCAGCGTCGGGGTGCTCGACGGCGGCTGCTCACCACCACCGCCACCGCCCCCGGCGGTCACCGGGCCACCCGCCGCGGCCTGCTGGAGCGCCTCTGGGGTGACCCGGGCACCGCCCAGCACCCGCCCGGCGCCCGAGTCGCCGTTCAGCGCCAGGGCGAACAGCAGGTGCTCGGGCCCGATGTAGGTCGAGCCGCTGGCCCGGGAGACCTGGTGGGCGTCGAGCAGTGCCCGCTTCGCGGCCGGGGTCAGCGCCGGCGCCTGGCCGGTGGGCTCGCCGCGGCCGAGCTGGCCGGCCAGGGCGGCCTGCAGCTGCTCGGCGTCCACACCGCTGCGGGACAGCAGGGTGCGGGTGGGCTCGTGCCCTGCCAGGGCCCACAGCAGGTGCTCGGTGTCCAGGTCCGGGCTCCCCCACTCGGCGGCCTGCCGCGCTGCCGCGGCGACCACCTCCCGGGAGTGCGAGGTGAGCAGCTGGGTGATGTCCACCCGCTGCATGCCGCGGCGGGCACCGGGGCCGCCGAGGAACGCCTGGAAGAAGTCGTCGAACGGGCCGCCGCCGAAGGGCGCACCCGGGAATCCGCTGGTCATGTCTGGAAGGGACCTCTCGTCGGAACGGGTCGGCGCTCACCTGCCCACCGCGGACGCTGCGCACCGCCCGCCGGGTCGCTGGTCCGGCGGTCTGTCGCGCGTCGGGCGGTGCCGCCGGCCGGGTGAGCGGGCTCTCTGCTCGAACCGGGGGGCGGGGGCGCCGAGGTAAGTAGCATCCGGGGCGTGTCGGTTCTTCCCGCGTCGTTCCGCTCTCGGATGAACCCGTCGGTGGTCTCCCGGATCGCCCTGGCCAACGTGATCGCCAACGGCGTCATCGTGGTCACCGGCGGCGCCGTACGCCTGACCGGTTCCGGGTTGGGCTGCCCGACCTGGCCCGAGTGCACCGACGGCAGCATCCGACCGACGGCCGAGCTCGCCGGCCACGGGCTGATCGAGTTCGGCAACCGGCTGCTGACGTTCGTCCTCGTCGTCATCGCCTTCGCCACCGTGGTGGCGGTCTTCGCCTCGGTGCGCCGCGACCTGCGCCGGCTGGCCGTGCTGAGCCTGCTGGGCATCCCCGCGCAGGCGCTGCTCGGCGGCGTCACGGTGCTCACCGGGCTCAACCCGTGGACCGTGGCCGCGCACTTCCTCGTCTCCTCGGTGCTGGTCGCGATCGCCACCGTGCTGTGGCTGCGCTCGCGCGAGCCCGGGGTGGGGCAGCTGCTGGTGCGCCGGCCGTTCGCGCTGCTGGTCACCGGCGTCGCCGCCACCGTCGCCGCCGTCCAGGTGGTCGGCACGGTGGTGACCGGCAGCGGCCCGCACAGCGGCGACCCGGAGGCCGGCCGCACCGGCCTCGATCCGGAGCTGATGAGCCAGCTGCACGCCGACCTCGTCTTCCTGCTGGTCGGCCTGACCATCGCCCTGCTGGTGGGCCTGCACGCCACCGACGCCCCCGGCCGGGTCCGCCGCGCCGCCCGCGACCTGCTGGTCGTGGAGCTGGTCCAGGGAGTGGTCGGCTTCGTCCAGTACTTCACCGACCTGCCGGAGCTGCTGGTGCTGCTGCACATGGCCGGCGCCGTGCTGATCGTCGTCTACACCGCCCGGCTGGTCTGGTCGGTCCGCGGCCCGTCGTCCGACGTCCCGGTCGACGCCCCGCTCACCAGCGCCGCCGCCGTCTGAGGCGCAGCCCGCGGCCGAGTGCGCAGAGAGGCGGCGCCGACCCCGGCAGCCACCGGTCCGCGCACCCCGTCGCCATCCGCTGCCGCCGTCCCGCCCGGCAGGACGATGTGCGTCCGTGGCGGGATCCGGCCCGGAAACCCCGCCCTCGACGAACATCGCCCACCTCGCCGGCGTCGTCGTGGGGCGGCTACGAGTGCCAGACGGCCAGGTCCCCGCCGGGTCCGCAGACGACGAGGCCAACATCGGACCCGGTGACCTGCCATGCCTCGTGGTCCGGGTCGGGAGCGCAGCGCAAGGTCGTCTCACCGATGGTGAGCCCCAACGCCCCGTCGTCACCGACGGCGACGGCGACGACGTCGCCGTTGAGGAGGGGCAGCAGCAACGCCAGGCCCTCGAGTTCGTGCGGGACCACCGGCGCGCCCGGGGCGGGGGCCACCGTGAGCGGGGCCTCGAAGGTCACCGTGACGCCGCCGGAGAAGCGCAGCTGAGCGTCGTGGAGGCCGACACACAGCTGGCCCAGGAACTGCCCCACCAGCGGTTGCAGCTGCGCGCTCGCCGAGCGTTCACCTTCCGCCGTCACGGGCTCATCGTCCTCCACCGACGGTGGAGTCCGGCGTCAGACGAGGACGTCGACGACCAGGGCGATCGACAGCAGGGTCATGTAGGTGATGGACACCGAGAACAGCTTCATCGGCCGGTCGGGCACCCCGGCCTTGATCCGGCGCAGCCAGGCGTGCGACTCGGCGACGTACCAGGCGCCCAGGGCGAGAGTGGCGATGCCGGTGCCCCAGCCGAGCTGCGGGGTGACCGGGGCCATCAGCAGCGAGACGGCCAGCGTGCCCCACGCCCACGCGACCGACTGGCGGCCCACGCTGACCGGCCCGGCGACGACCGACAGCATGGGGACGCCGGCCCGGAAGTAGTCGAAGCGGAACCGACTGGCCAGGGCCCAGAAGTGCGGCATCTGCCAGCAGAAGACGATGCCGAAGAAGACCAGCGCCGGCCAGTCCAGCGACCCGGTGACCGCCGCCCAGCCGATCAGCACCGGCGCCGCGCCCGGCAGCCCCCCGAAGACGGTGTTGTGGTGCGTACGGCGCTTGAGCACCATCGTGTAGAAGACCGAGTAGGCCAGCACCGCGGCAGCCGTGAGGGCCGTGGCCAGCGGCGTGGTGAACAGGCCGAGCAGCACCAGCGCGACCCAGGCCAGCAGCACCCCGAACACCAGCGCGTTGCGCGGCCGGATCACCCCGCTGGGGATCGGCCGGTCGCGGGTGCGCGACATGAGCCGGTCGATGTCCCGGTCGTACCAGCAGTTGATCGTGTTGGCCGCGCCCGCGGCGAGCATGCCGCCGACGAGCGTCGCCACGACCAGACCGGTGCCCGGCCAGCCGCCGGAGGCCAGCATCATCGCCGGCAGCGTGGTGACCAGCAGCAGCTCGACGAGCTTGGGCTTGGTCAGCGAGACGTAGGCGCCCACCGTCGCGCGGGCCGATCTCGTCGGCCGGGGCCGGCTGACGGCGCGGTCGGCGATCGCCGTCACCGGGTGCCCAGGGGCGCGGCGTCGCGCGGGCAGCAGAGCACCACGAGGTCCTTCTCCGCCGGGGATGGGGTTGCCCGACCACTGTAGCCGCCCTCCCCCGGGGAACAGCTCGGTACCACTAGGGTTTGATCACGTTGACTCTGCGCGTGATGCGGGTAGGGCGGACGTCGAGGACGACGGCGCGCCCACGCTCACGACCTCCGACCGCGCCGACCGGGGCGGCCGTGGTGTGCACCGTCGTCCGCCCGGGGTGGGTCGACCCCCTGGCCCTCCGGGCGGGTCCGACATCGACCGATCCCCGAGGGAGCTCCGAGCGCCACATGACCAGCGACAACGGAACCAAGAGCACCGCCGCCGAGGCCCCCGCCGAGGCCGCCTCCGACAGCTCCACCGGCGACCCCCGCCAGCCGAGCCCGACCCTCCCCGAGGGCTTCGGTGACCTCGACCGCGCCGCCATCGACACGGCGCGCGTGCTGGCCATGGACGCCGTCCAGAAGGTCGGCAACGGCCACCCGGGCACCGCGATGAGCATGGCGCCGGTCGCCTACCTGCTCTTCCAGAAGTGGCTCAAGCACGACCCCAGCGACCCGAACTGGGCCGCACGCGACCGCTTCGTGCTCTCCATGGGGCACTCCAGCCTGACCCTGTACGTCCAGCTCTACCTGGCCGGCTACGGCCTGGAGCTGGAGGACCTGCAGGCGCTGCGCACCTGGGGTTCGAAGACCCCGGGCCACCCCGAGGTCGGCCACACCGCGGGCGTCGAGACCACCACCGGCCCGCTGGGCCAGGGCGTCGGCAACGCGGTCGGCATGGCGATGGCCGCCCGCCGCGAGCGCGGCATGCTCGACCCCGAGACGGCCGAGGGCGAGAGCCTGTTCGACCACACCATCTGGGCCTTCGCCTCCGACGGTGACCTGGAGGAGGGCGTCAGCGGCGAGGCCTCCTCGCTGGCCGGCACCCAGCAGCTGGGCAACCTGGTGCTGGTCTACGACGACAACAGGATCTCGATCGAGGACGACACGACCGTCGCCTTCACCGAGGACGTCGGCGCCCGGTACGCCGCCTACGGCTGGCACGTGCAGCACGTCGACGACGGTGAGGACCTCGCCGCCGTGGACGCCGCCTTCGCCGCTGCCAAGGCCGAGACGAGCCGCCCCTCGATCATCGTGCTGCGCACGGTCATCGGGTGGCCGTCGCCGAACAAGCAGAACACCGGTGCCGTGCACGGCTCGGCGCTCGGCGAGGACGAGGTCAAGGCGACCAAGCAGGTCCTGGGCTTCGACCCGGAGCAGACCTTCGAGGTGCGCCCCGAGGTCATCGAGCACACCCGCGAGGCCGTCACCCGCGGCCAGGAGGCGCACCGCGCCTGGCAGCAGCAGTTCGACGCCTGGCAGCAGGCCAACCCCGAGGGCGCGGCGCTGCTGGAGCGGATGAGCACCCGCACCCTCCCCGAGGGCTGGGCGGCGAAGCTGCCGACCTGGGACGCCGACCCCAAGGGCGTCGCCACCCGCAAGGCCTCCGGTGAGGTGCTGGCCGCCCTCTACCCCGAGCTCCCCGAGCTGTGGGGCGGCTCGGCCGACCTGGCCGAGAGCAACAACACCGCGGTCAAGGGCGAGCCCTCGTTCCTGCCGGCGAACCGCCAGACCAAGATGTGGAGCGGTGGCCCGTTCGGCCGCACGCTGCACTTCGGTGTCCGTGAGCACGCCATGGGCGCGGTCATGAACGGCATCGCCCTGCACGGCGGCACCCGGGTCTACGGCGGCACGTTCCTCACCTTCTCCGACTACATGCGCGGCGCCGTCCGTCTGGCCGCCCTCATGCAGCTGCCGGTGACCTACGTGTGGACGCACGACTCCATCGGCCTGGGCGAGGACGGCCCCACGCACCAGCCGATCGAGCACTACGCGGCGCTGCGCGCCATCCCGGGTCTGGACTTCGTCCGCCCGGCCGACGCCAACGAGACCGCGGTCGCGTGGCGCACGATCCTGGAGCACAACGACCGACCGGCCGGCCTGGCGCTGTCCCGGCAGAACCTGCCGGTGTTCGACCGCACCGAGTTCGCCTCCGCCGAGGGCGTCGCCAAGGGCGGCTACGTGCTGGCCGAGGCGTCCAACGGCTCCCCCGAGGTCGTGCTCATGGGCACCGGCTCGGAGGTGCAGATCGCGGTGGCCGCGCGCGAGCAGCTCGAGGCCGCCGGCGTGCCCACCCGCGTCGTGTCCCTGCCCTGCTGGGAGTGGTTCGCCGAGCAGGACGAGGCCTACCGCCTGCAGGTGCTCCCGCCCTCGGTCAAGGCGCGCGTGAGCGTCGAGGCCGGGGTGCCGATGGGCTGGCGCGAGTTCGTCGGTGACGCGGGCCGGATCGTCGGCCTCAACCACTACGGCGCCAGCGCCTCGTACTCGAAGCTGTACGAGGAGTTCGGCCTGACCGCGGAGGCCGTCGTGGCCGCCGCCCGCGAGAGCATCGACGCCGCCGCCAACGGGGCCACTCCCCCGTCGGGTGCCGGCGTCTCCCGCGGCGGGGTCTACGGCTCCGACGCCACCGCCGACCACTGAGGAAGGACCCCGGTGCCCCCCGCCCCTCGCACGCTCGGGGCGGGCCCCTGCACCGGGGCCACCAGGCGCACTGCTCTTCAGGAAGGAACTGACCATGGCCCAGAACGAGAACCTGGCACAGCTGTCGAAGGCGGGGGTCGCCGTCTGGCTCGACGACCTCTCCCGCGACCGGATCCGCAGCGGCAACCTGCAGCAGCTGGTCGACGAGCACAGCGTCGTCGGCGTCACCACCAACCCGAGCATCTTCGCCGCGGCGATCAGCGGGTCGAAGTCCTACGACGACCAGCTGCACGCCATGGCGGTGCGCAAGGTGAGCGTCGAGGAGGCGCTGCGCACCATCACCGCCGCCGACGTCCGGGACGCCTGCGACCTGCTCGCGCCGGTCGCCGAGCGGACCGGCCGTGACGGCCGCGTGTCGCTGGAGGTGGCCCCGGGGCTGGCCCGCGACACCGACGCGACCGCCGCCGAGGCCGCGCACCTGTGGTGGCTGGTCGACCGGCCGAACCTGTTCATCAAGATCCCGGCCACCGTCGAGGGCCTGCCCGCGATCACCGAGACGATCGCGGCCGGCATCAGCGTGAACGTGACGCTGATCTTCAGCCTCGAACGCTACCGGGCCGTGATGGAGGCCTACATCGCCGGCCTGGAGAAGCGGCTGGCCGACGACCCGAACGCCTCCTTCGAGGGCATCGAGTCGGTCGCGTCGTTCTTCGTCTCCCGGGTCGACACCGAGATCGACAAGCGCCTGGACGCCGCCGGCGCGGACGCCTCGCTCAAGGGCAAGGCCGGTGTGGCCAACGCCCAGCTGGCCTACCAGGCCTACGAGGAGGTGTTCTCCTCCGACCGCTGGAAGGCGCTGGAGGCCAAGGGCGCCAGCAAGCAGCGGGCGCTGTGGGCCTCCACCGGGGTCAAGAACCCGGAGTACTCCGACACCCTCTACCTGTCCGAGCTCATCGCCCCGGACACGGTGAACACGATGCCGGAGAAGACCATGCAGGCCTACGCCGACCACGGCCAGGCCGGCACCCCGGTGCAGTCGGCCTACGCCGACGCCGAGAAGGTCATGCAGGCGGTCGCCGACGCCGGTGTCGACCTGGACGACGTCTTCCGCGTGCTGGAGGACGAGGCCGTGCAGAAGTTCGTCGACGCCTGGAACGAGCTGACCGCGTCGGTGCAGGAGCAGCTGCAGGACAAGGCCTGAGGAACGGGCTGGGGGGCGACGTCCGCGTCGTCCCCCGGCCCGCACCGCGGCGCCACCGCACCACCCTGAACACCGCACCACCCTCTGGACACCGCCGCCGTCCGGTCCGGCGCCGCACCGGACGGCGGCACCCTGCGAGCTGATCGAGGACGGATCTGACGATGCCCACCAACCCGTTGCGCGACCCGCGGGACCGGCGGCTGCCCCGAGTACCGGAGCCGTGCGCGCTCGTCGTCTTCGGGATCACCGGGGACCTCTCGCGCAAGAAGCTGCTGCCGGCCGTGTACGACCTGGCAAACCGCGGGCTGCTCCCCACCAACTTCGCGCTGCTGGGCTTCGCCCGCCGCGACTGGGGCGACGTCGAGTTCTCCGAGCTCGCCCGCTCGGCCGCCCGTGAGCACGCCCGCACCCCGTGGCGTGAGGAGGTCTGGGAGCGGCTGGCCAACAGCGTCCGTTTCGTCCAGGGCTCCTTCGACGACGACGACGCCTTCGACGAGCTGGCCAGCAACCTGGCCGAGCTCGAGGGCAGCCACGGCATCGGCGGCAACGCCGCGTTCTACCTGTCGATCCCGCCGGCCCTGTTCCCCACCGTGCTGAAGCAGATGCAGCGCACCGGCATGGCCGAGAGCACGCCCGACCGATGGCGGCGGGTGGTCGTGGAGAAGCCCTTCGGCACCGACCTGGCCTCCAGCCGGCAGCTCAACGAACTCGTCGACTCGGTGTTCACCGCCGACGACGTCTTCCGGATCGACCACTACCTGGGCAAGGAGACGGTCCAGAACCTGCTGGCCCTCCGGTTCGCCAACACCCTCTTCGAGCCGCTGTGGAACGGCCACCACGTCGACTCGGTGCAGATCACCATGGCCGAGGACGTCGGCATCGGTGGCCGCGCGGGCTTCTACGAGAAGACCGGCGCCGCCCGCGACGTGCTGCAGAACCACCTCCTCCAGCTGCTGGCGCTGACCGCCATGGAGGAGCCGGTGGAGTTCTCCGCCGAGGAGATCCGCACCGAGAAGCTGAAGGTGCTGCGCGCCGTCTCCGTCCCCGAGGTCGGCGACATGCACCGGTTCGCCATCCGCGGCCAGTACGAGCAGGGCTGGCTGGCCGGGCAGCGCGCCACCGGCTACCGGCAGGAGGAGGGCGTCTCCCCCGACTCCACCACCGAGACCTACGCCGCCGTCCGGCTGGGCGTGGAGACCCGCCGCTGGGCCGGCGTCCCGTTCTACCTGCGCACCGGCAAGCGGCTGCCCCGCCGGGTCACCGAGATCGCCCTGGTGTTCAAGCGCGCCCCCCACCTGCCCTTCGCCCCCACCGACACCGAGGAGCTGGGCCACAACCAGCTCGTGATCCGGGTGCAGCCCGACGAGGGCGTCACGCTGAAGTTCGGCTCGAAGGTGCCCGGCAGCGTCATGGAGGTCCGCGACGTCGCGATGGACTTCCTCTACGGCGAGCAGTTCACCGAGGCCAGCCCCGAGGCCTACGAGCGGCTACTGCTCGACGTGCTGCTCGGCGACGCCACACTGTTCCCCCGCAACGCGGAGGTCGAGGCGTCCTGGGCGGTCATCGACCCGCTCGAGGAGTTCTGGGCGAACACCACCCCGCACCCCTACCGGTCCGGTGAGTGGGGGCCCCGCGCCGCCGACGCGATGCTCGAGGCCGAGGGTCGGGCGTGGCGCCGACCGTGACCGCACCGCTCCCCCGACCGGCTCTGCCCACCCTCGAGGAGGGACTGTCATGACGACACTCTGGGACACCACCGGCTCCGCGGTGGTCAAGGAACTGGCCGCCCAGCGCCGCACCGGCGGCGCCGTGATGAGCGGCGTCGCGCTGACCCTGGTGGTCGTGGCCGACGAGGGCCGGGTCGCCGAGGCCGAGCAGGCCGCGACCGCCGCCGCCGAGGTGCACCCCTGCCGGTTGCTGATCGTGGTCCGGCGGCAGATCGAGGCCCCGGTGCCCCGGCTGGACGCCGAGGTGCAGATCGGCGGCCGGCTGGGCCCCGGCGAGTCCGTGGTCATGCGGATGTACGGCCGGCTGGGGCTGCACGCCGAGTCCGTCGTCCTGCCGCTGCTGGCCGCCGACGCCCCGGTGGTCACCTGGTGGCACGAGACGCCCCCGGAGCAGATCGCCCGCGACGCCCTCGGCGTGATCGCCGACCGGCGGATCACCGACTCGTCGATGGCGCCCGACCCGGTGGCCGCGCTGCGCAACCGGGCGCACGACTACTACCCGGGTGACACCGACATCACCTGGACCCGCAGCACCCCGTGGCGGGCCACGCTGGCCTCGACGCTGGACTCGGTGTCCGGTCGCCGGGGTGAGCCGGTGCGGGTGCTGGGCGGTCAGGTGGAGGGCGACCCGGACAACGCCACCGCCCATCTGGTCGCCGGCTGGCTCTCCTCCCGGTGCGGGTGCCCGATCGAGGTCGTGCGCAGCCCGCGGAAGAACGGCCCCCGTGGCATCGACTCGGTCACCCTCCGGCTGGACCAGGACGAGGAGGTGCGGCTGCAGGACGACCGCAAGGGCGGCGCGGTCATCGACCAGCCGTTCCGGCCGGAGTCGGTCGTCGCCCTCCCCGACCGCAGCCTCGGCGAGCTGATCGGTGAGGAGCTGCGGCGGCTGGACCCGGACGAGCCCTACAGCGAGGCGCTGGAGGCCGTCACCGGCGCGCGGGGTCTGTCCGACCGGCCGGCCTGCCGCGACCACGTCTGGTTCGACCCGATGCGGCCGGAGCAGACCGTGGAGCCGCAGAACGTCGCCGGCGAGACCGACGGCGGCTCGGCGACCGCGCACTCGGCACCAACGGTGCCCGACGTCCCGGGGGACACCGACGAGGTGGCCCTCAGCGGTGAGCACGACTCCCCGGCCGACGACTCCGACGAGCAGGCGGCCGTGCAGCCGGCCGCAGCCGCCCCGGCCAAGCGGGGCGGCGCGACCAGGAAGGCAGGCACCCGATGAGCCAGACCTCGCCCGGCGACCGGGTCGACGAGGCGTTGGCCGACGCCGGACTGCCGACCCCCGACGTGGTGATCGAGCCCGACGCCGACCGGCTCGCCCGGTCGGTCGCCTCGGCGCTGGTCGCCCGGCTGTCCGCCGCCCAGGCCGTGCACGGGACGGCGTCGGTCGTCGTCACCGGCGGCGGCATCGGGACCGCGGTGCTGGAGCGGGTGGCCGAGCTGGCCGCCGAGCCCGAGCACGCCGTGGTCGACTGGGCGTCGGTGGACGTCTGGTGGGGCGACGAGCGGTTCGTGCCGGTCGACCACCCCGACCGCAACGAGCTCGGCGCCCGGGAGGCGCTGCTGGGCAAGGTGGCACTGGACCCGGAGCGGGTGCACCCGATGCCCTCCTCCGACGCCGGCTTCGACGAGCCCGAGGAGGCAGCGGCCTGGTACGCGGAGCAGCTGGCCGCGGCCGCCGGCGAGGGCGGGACGCTGCCCCGGATCGACGTGCTGCTGCTCGGCATGGGTCCGGAGGGGCACGTGGCCTCGATCTTCCCCGACTCCCCCGCTGCCCGGGACGAGCGGCCTGTCGTCGCCGTCCGGGACTGCCCGAAGCCGCCGCCGACCCGGGTGAGCCTGGGCTTCTCCGCGCTCACCGCAGCGGAGGAGGTCTGGCTGCTGGTCAGTGGCGAGGGCAAGGCCGAGGCGGTGGCCCAGGCACTGGGCGGCGCGTCCCGGCTGGAGGTGCCGGCGGCCGGCGCACGGGGCCGGCGGGCCACCCGCTGGCTGCTCGACGCCGCCGCGGCGAGCAAGCTGCCTCGCGACTGAGGCTGCGCGGACGGCACCGGCCCGGTCACCCCAGCTGCTCTTGGGGTGACCGGGCCGGTGTCGTCTCGCCCCGGCCGTCAGCCGGGCGGTGCCCTCAGGCCCCGCGGCGGGCGCGGAGCTTGGCCAGCGCCTCCTCGAGGAGGGCGTCGCCGTCGGCGTCGGAGCGGCGCTCCCGGACGTAGGCGAGGTGCGTCTTGTACGGCTCGGTGCGCGGGGCCGGCGGCGGGTTCCGCTGGTCGATCCCGGCCGGGAGCCCGCACCGCGGGCAGTCCCAGGTCTCGGGCACCTCGGCCTCGGTCGCGAAGGCGATCCTCGACTCGTGCCCGTTCGCGCACCAGAAGCCCACCCGGCGCCGCGGCGCCGCCTCACCCCGCTCGGCCTCACCCATCGGACCTGCACCGACCCGGCTCCCCCGGATCGCGTTCCCACCAGCCACGAGCGGCCCCCCTGATCGTCGCCACGTCGCGATGACTGAGTTGATCACCGCTCGGGCAGTCTAGGGCCTGTGGCCCCGGTCTCAGGTCACGATGCGGACACCCTCAGTACCGGCACGCGACCGTCCGGGGAACCGCTGCCGCCCACGTGTCCGGGCCGCGATGCCGGCCCCCTCTCAGGGGCCCGCCGCCGAGCAGAGCGGGGTGGTGGGGGGAGAGGGGGTCCTTCGGCAGGGACCTGCCGCCGAGCAGAGCGCGGGGTGGGAGGGAGAGCGGGTCCTTCAGCAGGGGCCCGCTGGCGAGCTGAGCGCGGTGGTGGGGGCCCTTCGGCTTCGTCAGGCCTTGATCAGGATGCCCAGGGCCACGATGCAGACGGTCCACACGGCGCCGGCGAAGACGGTCAGCCGGTTGAGGTTCTTCTCCACCACCGAGCTGCCCGACAGCTGCGAGGAGACCGCGCCGCCGAACATCGACGACAGGCCGCCGCCCTTGCCGCGGTGCAGCAGGATGAGCACGATCAGCAGCAGGCTGGTGAGCACCAGCAGCACGTTGAGCGCCAGTTCCATCTTCGTCAGTCTCCTGTCCGCCTGCCCACGGGGTGGGTGCACCCACGTGGTCCGGGGGCTCTCGACGGTCCAGCCTAACCGACGCCGCGAGGCTCCCCGGTCACCTCGCCGGTTCAGCGCACCCCGGCGGTCGCCACGTCGTAGCTGCCGTAGGGCTGCATCACCACGGCGTTGCGCAACCGCTGGCCGGCCAGCAGCTGCACCCGGTTCTCCACCAGCGGCACGTAGGCCGCCGTCTCCTGCACCGCGTAGACGACCTGGCGCCAGGCGTCCGCGGCGACCGCCGGGTCGGTGGCTGCCCGGGCGGCGTCCACCGCCGCGTTGACCTGCGCGTCGTCCAGGCGGGCGTAGTTGGTGTTGCCCACCTGCCGGATCGACCGGCCGTCCACCAGCGGCACCAGGAACGACGCGGACGTCGGGAAGTCCGCGGTCCAGGTGGCCAGCACCATGCCGTAGCCGGCCGCGGTCACCGCATCGGGGTTGCCGACGTCGGACGCGTAGAACGTGGTGGGGTCCAGCGGCCGCACCTCCACCTGGATGCCCACCTCGGCCAGCGTCGCGGCGAGTGCCTCCGCGACGTCGACGCTGCCGGGCACGTTCGCGACGGCCAGCGTGGTGCTGAAGCCCTCGGGCCGTCCGCAGGCCGCCAGCGCCGCCGTCGCCGCCGCCTGGTCCGGGTCCGGGTCGGCCTCCTCCGGCGCACCGGCGACGGCGCGCGGCCACAGCACCGAGGTCCGGACGGCGTTGCCCGCCCCGCGCAGCGCCTCCTGCACTGCGGCTCGGTCGACGACCGCGGCGACCGCGCGCCGGCAGTTCACGTCGTCCATCGGCGCCACCGTCGTCGGCAGCGCGAGCAGCCGGACCGAGCCGGTGGTCACGTCGTCGATCCGCGCGGCGAGGGCGTCGTCGTCCAGCCGGCTGATCGTCGCCTGCTGCACCCCGGTGCCCGAGAGGTCGAGGTCGGCGGAGCCGGCCAGCAGCGCCTGGTCCCGGGCGACCCCGGACAGGCCCGGCCGCAGGACCACCGAGTCCGGCAGCGCGGTGCGCACCTCGTCGGTGGCCGGGTCCCACTGCGGGTTGCGCTCCAGGTGGATGCCGGCCACCTGGTCCACCGAGGTGATCATGTAGGGGCCGGAGCTGACCGGGTCGTTGCCGTAGGCGGCACCGGTGTCGTTCTCGATCGGGACGGGGCTGCTGGAGGGCAGCGCCATCACGAAGGGGAACTCGGGCGCGGGGCGGGTCAGGGTGAAGACGATCGTGCGGTCGTCCGGCGTGGCGATCGAGGGCAGCCCCAGCCGCCCCTCCGTCTCGTCCTGGTACGGGCCGGCGTAGGGGTCGGCCGGGTCGTCGAGCAGGTCGACGACGTACGTCGGGCCGCCCACGACGACGTCGGAGGCGAACGAACGCTCGATCCCGTACTTCACGTCCCGGGAGGTGATCGGCCGGCCGGTCTCGAAGCGCACGCCCTCGCGGAGCGTGAACGTCCAGGTCCGCCCGCCGTCCGGGGTGGTGCCCAGATCGGTGGCCAGGTCCGGCACCAGCTCGTCGGTGGAGCCCGGCTCCGAGGAGTAGGTGAGCAGGGTGCGGGCGTACAGCCGCATGAGGTTCCACACGCCGGGCAGGTAGGAGCGCTGCGGGTCCAGGCTGTCGATCTCGCCGGACACCAGGCGCAGCGTGCCCCCGGCCTCCTCGGAGGGAGCGCGCACGCCGGTCACGCCACTGCCGGCCTCGCCGGCCTGGGTCGGCACGCCGGCGACACCGCTGTTGCTGCTGCCGCACCCGGTGAGCGCCGCCAGCGCAGCGACCAGGAACAGCACGACGGCCGACCGGACGGCGCCCCGCGCGGGGGCTCGGCCGGTCGGCCGTCGTGCACTGCTGTGGGTCACCGTGGGTGCTGCTCCGCCCGGTCAGTGCCGGCCGGCGGTCAGCTCCCGTCGGCGGCGGTACGACAGATCTGTGCGAACTCGTCGGCGTCCAGGCTGGCACCACCGACGAGCGCTCCGTCGACGTCCGGCCCGGCGAGGATGCCGGCGGTGTTGCCGGCCTTCACCGATCCGCCGTAGAGGATACGGACCACCGCGGCCGTCTCCGGCCCGTAGCGCTCGGCGAGCCGCGCCCGGAGCGCCGCGCAGACCTCCTGCGCGTCGTCCGGGGTGGCCACCTCGCCGGTGCCGATCGCCCACACCGGCTCGTAGGCGATCACCAGCTCCTGCAGCTGCTCGGCGCCGAGGCCGTCCAGTGCCTGGTCGAGCTGGGCGGTGCAGTGCGCGACCTGGCCGGCGGCCCGCCGGACGTCGAGCCCCTCCCCCACGCAGAGGATCGGGACGAGCCCGTGCCGGAGCGCGGCCTGCACCTTGGCGGCGACGACCGCGTCGTCCTCGCCGTGCAGCGTGCGCCGCTCGGAGTGACCGACGAGGACGTAGCGGCAGGCCAGCGCGGCGAGCATCGCCCCGCTGACCTCACCGGTGTAGGCACCGGAGTCGTGCGCCGAGAGGTCCTGGGCGCCGTACCCGATCTCGAGCTTGTCGCCGGCCACCAGCGTCTGCACGCTGCGCAGCGCGGTGAACGGCGGGACGACGACGACCTCGGCCGCCTCGAGCTGCTGTTCCTTCAGCGAGAAGGCCAGCTTCTGCACCAGGCCGATCGCCTCGAGGTGGGTGAGGTGCATCTTCCAGTTGCCGGCGATGAGCGGACGGCGCCCCTCGCGCACCGGTCGGGCCTCCTTGGTGCGCGCCATCAGTCGGCCAGCACGGCGAGGCCCGGCAGCTCCCGGCCCTCCAGGTACTCCAGCGACGCGCCGCCGCCGGTGCTGATGTGGCCGTAGGCACCCTCGTCCAGGCCCAGCTGCCGCACCGACGCCGCCGAGTCACCGCCACCGACGACCGACAGGCCCTCGACGGCGCCGACTGCCTGGGCGACCCCGCGGGTGCCGCCCTGGAAGGGGGCCAGCTCGAACACGCCCATCGGGCCGTTCCAGAACACGGTGTGCGCCCCGGCCAGGGCCTCGGTGAACAGCTCGACGCTGCGCGGGCCGATGTCCAGGCTCATCTCGTCGGCCGGGATCTCGGTGGCCGGCAGCACCCGCGTCGGCACGTCGGCACTGAACTCCGGGGTGACCACGACGTCGACCGGCAGCACGATCCGGTCGCCGGCCTCGGCCAGCAGGCGCCTGCAGGTGTCGACCTGGTCGGCCTCCAGCAGGGAGGTGCCCACCTCGAGGCCGCGGGCGGCCAGGAAGGTGTAGGTCATCCCGCCGCCGATGAGCAGCCGGTCGACCTTGGGCAGCAGCGCCTCGATGACGCCGAGCTTGTCGCTGACCTTGGAGCCGCCGAGCACGACCACGTAGGGCCGCTCCGGGTCCTGGGTGAGCCGGGTGAGCACCTCCAGCTCACGGGCGACCAGCCGGCCGGCCGCGTGCGGGAGGCGCTCGGCCACGTCGAAGACGGAGGCGTGCTTGCGGTGCACGGCGCCGAACGCGTCGTCCACGTAGAGGTCGGCCAGCCCGGCGAGCCGGTCGGCGAGCTCGCCGCGCACGGCGTCGTCCTTGCTGGTCTCGGCCGCCTCGAAGCGGACGTTCTCCAGCAGGAGCACGTCACCGTCACCCAGCGCGGCGGCCTTCGCCGACGCGTCAGGGCCGGCGACGTCCGCGGCCAGAGGCACCTCGGGGCCCAGCAGCTCGCCGAGGCGGGCGGCCACCGGGGCCAGCGAGTACCGCGGGTCGGGCTCGCCCTTGGGCCGGCCCAGGTGGGCGGCGAGCACCACGCGGGCGCCGGCCTCGCGGAGCGCGGTGATCGTCGGCAGGCTGGCCCGGATCCGCCCGTCGTCGGTGATGGCGCCGGTGTCCTTGTCCAACGGGACGTTCAGGTCGGCGCGCAGCAGCACGCGCCGACCCGAGACGCCGTCGGCGATGAGCTCGTCGACGGACCGCATCAGAGCTTGCTGCCCACCAGCACGACGGAGTCGACCAGGCGGTTGGAGTAGCCCCACTCGTTGTCGTACCAGCCGACGACCTTGACCTGGTTGCCGAAGACCTTGGTCAGGCCGGCGTCGTAGATGCACGAGGCCGGGTCGGTGACGATGTCGGAGGAGACGATCGGCGCATCGGTGTAGACCAGGTAGGGCGCCAGCGGGCCGGCGGCGGCCGCCTTGTAGGCCGCGTCGACCTCCTCGACGGTGACCTCGCGGGACAGCGTGACGGTGAGGTCGGTCGCCGAGCCGGTCGGCACCGGGACGCGGAGGGCGTAGCCGTCGAGCTTGCCCTTCAGCTCCGGCAGCACCAGGCCGATCGCCTTGGCCGCACCGGTGGAGGTGGGGACGATGTTGAGCGCGGCGGCGCGGGCGCGGCGCAGGTCCTTGTGCGGGCCGTCCTGCAGGTTCTGGTCGGCGGTGTAGGCGTGGATCGTGGTCATCAGGCCACGCTCGATGCCGAACGCGTCGTTGAGCACCTTGGCCAGCGGCGCCAGGCAGTTGGTGGTGCAGGACGCGTTGCTGATGATCGTCTGCGAGCCGTCGTACTGCTCGTGGTTGACGCCCATGACGATGGTGAGGTCGTCGCCGGTGGCCGGCGCGGAGATGACGACCTTCTTGGCCCCACCGGCGTCGACGTGCTTGCGCGCGTCCTCTGCCTTGGTGAAGAAGCCGGTGGACTCGACGACGACGTCGACGCCCAGCTCGCCCCAGGGCAGGTTGGCCGGGTCGCGCTCGGCCAGCACCTTGAACGTGTTGCCGCCGACCTTGATCCCGTCACCGACGACCGAGACGTCCTCGGCCAGCTTGCCCAGGATGCTGTCGTACTTGAGGAGGTGGGCGAGCGTCTCCGGGGTGGTCAGGTCGTTGACCGCCACGATCTCGACGTCCGCGCCGCTGGCGGCCACCGCCCGATAGAAGTTGCGGCCGATCCGACCGAACCCGTTGATCCCGACCTTGACCGTCACTGCGGACCTCCCAGACCGTGTTGCCCTCACCGGACCGGTCGGCCCAGCGGCACCCGTCGGCCGCGCGTGTGCGCGGCCACATGTCGGGGTCAGCCTATCGGCCCCGGCCCCCGCTCCGGACCACCGGTCCGGAGTCTCCCGGCCGGCCGGGAAGACGTCGCGGACGTCTCCCTGACCTGCGGCGACAACGTGTGACGGGCGGGAACGGCTCCCTTGCAGGGGCCCGCCGCGAGTGGAAGGACCCCGTCCTCCTCAGCCCTCGCACGCTCGGGCCGGGCCTCGGGACGGGGCCGGGGCGAGGGGTCCTTCTACTGGGCGAGCATGTCGTCGGTGACGACCGACTCGGTGTCGGGGATGCCGAGGTCCTTGGCCCGCTTGTCGGCCATGGCGAGCAGTCGCCGTATCCGGCCGGCGACGGCGTCCTTGGTCATCGGCGGGTCGGCGCGCTGGCCCAGCTCCTCCAGCGAGGCCTGACCGAACTCCAGCCGGAGCCGGCCGGCGACCAGCAGGTGCTCGGGGGCGTCCTCGCCGAGGATCTCCAGGGCGCGCTCGACCCGGGCGCTGGCGGCCACCGCCGCCCGCGCCGAGCGGCGCAGGTTGGCGTCGTCGAAGTTGGCCAGCCGGTTGGCCGTCGCCCGGACCTCGCGGCGCATCCGCCGCTCCTCCCAGGCGAGCACCGCGTCGTGGGCGCCCATGCGGGTCAGCAGCGCACCGATGGCGTCGCCGTCACGGACGACGACCCGGTCGGTGCCACGGACCTCGCGCGCCTTGGCCGCGATCCCGAGCCGACGCGCCGCCCCGACCAGCGCCATCGCCGCCTCGGGCCCCGGGCAGGTCACCTCGAGGGACGACGAGCGCCCCGGCTCGGTCAGCGACCCGTGGGCCAGGAAGGCGCCGCGCCAGGCCGCCTCGGCGTCGCCGATGCCCCCGGAGACGACCGACGGCGGCAGCCCGCGGACCGGGCGCCCGCGCTGGTCGACCAGGCCGGTCTGCCGGGCCAGCCCCTCGCCGTGCTTGGCGATCCGGACCAGGTAGCGCACCCCGCGGCGGATGTTGCCGCCGGCCAGCACGCTGACGCCGCTGGTGTAGCCGTAGACCTCGCTGATGTCCCGGCGCAGTCGCCGGGCCACCGACCCGGTGTCCAGCTCGGCCTCGATGACCACGCGGCCACCCACGATGTGCAGGCCACCGGAGAAGCGCAGCAGCGCCGTCACCTCGGCCTTGCGCTCGGAGGTCCTCGTGCACTCCACGCGGGAGAGCTCGTCCTTCACCATCGCGGTCATCGCCATCAGCGGTGTTCCCTTCCCCCTGTGTGCTGCCGGCCGGTGCACCGGTCGTACCCGGGCCCGGCCACTCCCCCACCGTTCACCGGGCGCCGACCACCGAGGCCAGCGCGGCGGCGAGCCGCT
The DNA here is from genome assembly GCF_054177765.1 of Modestobacter lacusdianchii. Lineage (NCBI taxonomy): Bacteria > Bacillati > Actinomycetota > Actinomycetes > Geodermatophilales > Geodermatophilaceae > Modestobacter > Modestobacter lacusdianchii. The sequence continues at coordinate 173,593 of NZ_JBJJTJ010000007.1, forward strand.
GGGGATCGTGCCGTGGTGCACCGTCTGGTGCGGCCACCGGTGCCAGCACCAGTTCCGCACCACATCCGTGCACAGCAGACAGCAGACCACGCCGGTCAACAACCGCAGCCGCGTCTGCGATGACGGTGTGCAGCGACACGCCCTCCAGGTGCGCGAGCAGCACCCGCAGGTGTTCCTCCGGTGAGAACCCGTCGGTCTCCCCCGGCTGCGGCTCCAGGTTCAGCACCACGACCACCTTCGCCCGGGCCTCGGCCAGCGCGGTGCGCAGCCGCGGGACCAGCAGGTGCGGCAGCACCGAGGTGTACCAGGAGCCGGGGCCGAGCGACACGACGTCGGCCGAGGCGATCGCGTCGAGCACCGCCGGCGGCACGGGCGGGTCGGCCGGGGCGACCCGGATGTCGCGGACCCGACCCGGGGTGGAGGCGATCGCCACCTGGCCCCGGATCCGCCGGGTGTCCTGGGGGTCGTCGGGGTCGACACTCACCACCGTGGCCACCAGGTCCAGCGGCACCTCGGCCATCGGCAGCACGCGCCCCTCGGCGCCCAGCAGTGCCTCGAGCACGCCGAGCGCGCGCACGCTGTCGCCGCCGTGCATCTCGGTGAGCCCGGTGAGCATGAGGTTGCCCACCGGGTGCCCGGCGAGCACCCCGCTGCCCCCGAAGCGGTGCTGCAGCAGCGCGGCCATCTCCTGCGTCCGCGGGTCGGGGCCGGCCAGGGCGGCCAGCGCCATCCGCAGGTCACCGGGCGGCAGCACCGGCATCTCCCGGCGGATGCGGCCCGAGGAGCCGCCGTCGTCGGCGACGGTGACGATCGCGGTCAGGTCGGCGGTCAGCCGGCGCCAGGCCGCGAGCGCCGCCGCCAGGCCGTGCCCGCCACCGAGGGCGGCCACCCGGAGCTGCTGGCCCGCCGACGGCCGGACGCCGCCGGCCGGCAGCGGCACCGGCGGCGGTGTCGCGATGCGCACCGGCGCGTCCTCGGGCACGGCCGGGTGCACTACTCGCGCCCCAGGTCGCGGTGGCGGGCGGTGGCCGGCACGCCCTCGGCACTGAGCCGGCGGGCGAACTCCTCGGCGATCGCCACGCTGCGGTGCTTGCCGCCGGTGCAGCCCACCGCCAGCGTGAGGTACCGCTTGCCCTCCCGCCGGTAGCCGGGCAGCAGCAGGCGCAGCACCTCGGTGTAGCGGTCGAGGAACGCCTCGGCGTCGTCCTGCCCGAGCACGTAGTCGCGGACCTCGGCGTCGCGTCCGGTCATCGGTCGGAGCTCGGGCACCCAGTGCGGGTTCGGCAGGAACCGGGCGTCGACCACCAGGTCGGCGTCCAACGGCAGGCCGTACTTGAAGCCGAAGCTGAGCACCGTCGCCACCACCTCGGGCGGGGCGCCGCCCTCGACGAACGCCGCCTCCAGGGTGGCCCGCAGCTGGTGCACGTTCAGGTCGCTGGTGTCGACCCAGAGGTCGGCCTCGCCGGCGATCCCGGTGAGCAGCTCCCGCTCGGCGTCGATGCCGTCGATGAGCCGCCCGCTGCCCTGCAGCGGGTGCTCCCGGCGCACGGACTCGTACCGCCGGATGAGCACCTCGTTGCGCGCGTGCACGTACACCACCCGCGGCCGGTGACCGGCCTCGGCGAGTTGCCGGATCGCCTCCTCGAGGTCGCTGGAGAAGGCCCGGCTGCGGACGTCGACGACGGCGGCGAACCGGCGCAGGTCGCCCCGCGCGCCCAGCTCGACCATCGGCTGGAGCAGGGCCGGCGGCAGGTTGTCCACGACGAAGAAGCCGAGGTCCTCGAGGACGCGACCGGCGCTGTTCTTGCCGGCCCCGGACAGCCCGGTGACCACGACGACGTCGAGCGGGGGCACCTCGGTCGTCGTCCCGTCCTCGGCCGGGGGGACGTCGCTCTGCGGCCCGGCCGGACCACTCGGGGTCTGCCGCTCGGGAGCCCGGCCGTCGGGGACCTGGCCCTCGGGAGCCTGGCCCTCGGGAGCCTGGCCGTCGGGGGCCTGGCCGTCGGGGGCCTGACCGTCGGGGGCCTGGCCGTCGGGAGCCGGGGCTCCCGCGCGCCGGTCGCCGGCGACCTGCCCGGTGCCGGTCACGCGCCGGTCCCGAGCACCGGACGGACCCGACCGACCTCGGCGGTGTCACCGGCGGCCGCGCCGGTCACCGGCAGCGGCGAGGTGCTCACACCCACCGGCGCCTCCAGCTCGACGGCGTCCTCGGCGACCACGTCGGGCGCGGCACCGGCGGCCACCGGCTCGGCCACGGCGGCCAGCACCGCCTCCGCGGTGCGCCGGCCGATGCCCGGGACGGCGGTGAGCTCCGCCACGGTGGCTGCGCGCAGCCGCTTGAGTGATCCGAACTGCTTCATCAGTGCCTTCCGCCGGGTCTCGCCGAGCCCCGGGACGTCGTCCAGGAGCGAGACCAACATGGTGCTGGATCGCTTCTGCCGGTGGTAGGTGATCGCGAACCGGTGCGCCTCGTCACGGACCCGCTGGAGCAGGTACAGCGCCTCGGAGGTGCGCGGCAGGATGACCGGGTCGGGGTCGTCGGGCAGCCACACCTCCTCCATGCGCTTGGCCAGCCCGCAGACGGCGACGTCCACGATGCCCAGCTCGGCCAGCGAGCGGCTGGCGGCGGCGACCTGCGGGGCGCCGCCGTCGACGACCAGCAGGTTCGGCGGGTAGGCGAACCGGCGCGGCCGGCCCTCCTCGGCGGCGACCCCCTGCTCGTCGCGCCGGTCCTGCTCCTCCTTGAGGTGCCGGGAGAACCGGCGGCGCACGACCTCGGCCATGGCCGCGGTGTCGTCGGTGCCCTGGGCGACGGAGAACCGCCGGTAGTCGGACTTCTTCGCCATGCCGTCCTCGAACACGACCATGCTGGCCACCACGTTCGTGCCCTGGACGTGCGAGATGTCGATGCACTCGATCCGCAGCGGGGCGTCGGGCAGGTCGAGCGCCTCCTGGATCTCCGAGAGCGCGAGGGAACGTGCGGTGAGGTCGCTGGCGCGCTTCACCCGGTGCCGGGCGAAGGACTCCTTGGCGTTGCGCTCGACGGTCTCCATGAGGCTGCGCTTGTCACCGCGCTGCGGCACCCGCAGCGACACCCGGGAGCCGCGCAGCTCGCTGAGCAGCTCGGCGTACACCTCGGCGTCGTCGGGCAGCTCGGGGACGAGCACCTCCCGGGGCACCGCCTCGCCGACCTCCCCGGTACCGGTCTGCTCGTCGACGCCGCCGTAGACCTGCAGCAGGAACTGCTCGACGAGCTGGCCGGTGGTGACGTCCTCGACCTTGTCGATGATCCAGCCGCGCTGACCGCGGACCCGGCCACCGCGCACGTGGAAGACCTGGACGGCGGCCTCCAGGTCGTCCTGGGCGAAGGCCACCACGTCGGCGTCGGTGCCGTCACCGAGGACGACGGCCTGCTTCTCCAGCGCCCGCCGGAGGGCGCCGAGGTCGTCGCGCAGCCGCGCGGCCTTCTCGTACTCCATCTCCTCGGCCGCGGCGGCCATCTCGCGCTCGAGCCGCCGGATGATCTGGTCGGTGCGCCCGCCCATGAAGTCGCAGAAGTCGTCGACGATCTCGCGGTGCTCCTCGGCGCTGACCTGCCCGACGCAGGGCGCGGCGCACTTGCCGATGTAGCCGAGCAGGCAGGGCCGGCCGATCTGGCTGGCCCGCTTGAACACGCCGTTGGAGCAGGTGCGGGCCGGGAACACCCGGGTGAGCGTGTCGAGGGTCTCGCGGATGGCCCAGGCGTGGGCATAGGGGCCGAAGTAGCGGACGCCCTTGCGCTTGGGCCCGCGCATCACCTGCAGCCGCGGGTACTCCTCGTTCAGCGTGACCGCGAGGCTGGGGTAGCTCTTGTCGTCGCGGTACCGGACGTTGAACCGCGGGTCGAACTCCTTGATCCAGTTGTACTCGAGCTGGAGCGCCTCGACCTCGGTGCCGACGACGGTCCACTCGACGCTGGCGGCGGTGGTGACCATCTGCCGGGTGCGCGGGTGCAGGCCCCAGACGTCGGCGAAGTAGCTGTTCAGCCGCTGCCGGAGGCTCTTGGCCTTGCCGACGTAGATGACCCGGCCGCCCGGGTCGCGGAACTTGTAGACCCCGGGGCTCTCCGGGATGCTGCCGACCGCTGGGCGGTACGTGGACGGGTCGGGCATGACCCCAGGTTAGGTCGGCGCACCGACACTCCGTCGGCCCGGCCGACCCCCGCGCCGGCCCTCCCCCCGTCCCCGGCCCGCTGACCTGCGCCCGCGGCCTGCCGCCCGGGCCTGTGGACGACGCCGGCACGACACGGGCCCACCCTGTCAGGGTCTCCCCGGACACCGGGACGACGGACGGGGCGAGGATGCGTGCGACGGCGGCGAGCAGCGGCTGGGACGGTGTGGTGGCCACCGACCGGTGGGGTGCCCACTGGCGGGTGAGCTGCCACCGGGCGGGCGTCCTGCCGGCTCCCGCGGTGCCACCGGACGACCAGGCGCTCCACCGGTTGCTCCTGCCCTGGGAGACGGCGGCAGCGGCGGCACCCCCGCCGCCCCGGGCGAGCTGGGTGCTGGGGCGTTCGGCCCGATGGCGGGGTCCCCGTGCTCCGGGGGCCAGCGAGGACCCCGTCCGGGACGAGGCGGTCACCGTCCGCAACGTCCTGGCGGCCGGCCGCGGGCCGTTGGGCGCGCTCGTGGTCCTGGTCGTGGGGGTACGCCGCGTCCTGCGACGACTCGAGCAGGAGCGGACGCACCCGTGGCTGGTCGAGCTGACCGCCTGCACCGCTCCGACACGGTCGGCCGTCTGGGTGGTGGCCGGCCCGGATGCCGCCCAGCGGGCGGTGCAGGAGGTGCGCGGTGCGGTGGCGACCGGACGGCCGCCGGCGCCGCCAGGGGCCCGGCTGCTGGACGTCCGGGACGGCCGGAGCCGCCCGGGTGCCGGCCCCCTCGGCGCCGCCGGCGGAGCCGGCTGAAGGCCGGTTGGGCCTTCGGCGGGGCTCGGCCGCAGCGCATGCAGGCAGGAGGGCCCTTCGCGGATCAGCTCGCGCGGGGGCGCGTCCGGGGAGGGGCCCCGGCGGCGGGCAGGCCGCCGATCACCCCGGCAGGCGGGTGTCCAGCCAGCGGAGCAGGTCGGCGACGACCTCGTCCCGGTTGGTCTCGTTGAAGACCTCGTGCCGGGCGTCGGGGTAGACGTGCTGCTCGACCGGCAGGCCACGCTCGCGCAGCAGGCCGGCCAGCGCCGTGACCTGCGCGGCGTCCACGCCACCGACCGGGTCGCGCTGGCCGGACAGCAGCAGCACCGGCAGTCCGCCCGGCAGGTCGGCGACGCCGGCGGGGCTCGCCGCCCGCAGCGACAGGCCGAAGACCCCGGCCGCGTAGCCGTAGGTGAGCGGCACGTCGTCACCGGCCAGCGGGTCGGCGAGGTAGGCGTCCACCTCGGCGTCGTCGCGGGACAGCCAGTCGTAGGGGGTGCGGGCCGGTTCGAAGGGCTCGTTGAAGGCGCCGAGGGCGTCGAGTGGCTGGTCTCCCAGCCCGGCGGCCAGCGCGGCGTCGAGGTTCGTCACCGTCTCGGCGAGTGCCGGGTTCACCCCGACCGGACCCGAGAGCGCCAGTCCGGCCAGGTCGGCGCCGTCCCGCTCCGCGCTGGCCAGGGCGATGACCGAGCCCATCGAGTGACCGAGCAGCAGCCGGGGCGCCCCCGGGTGCTCGTCGGCGGCCGCGAGCTGCAGCGCCCGGACGTCGTCCAGCACACCGTCGACGCCCTCGGGCCCGAACCGGCCGGCGCCGGTGCTCTCGGCCGTCAGCCCGTGGCCGCGCAGGTCCATGGCGTAGACGGCCAGGCCACGGGCGGTCAGGGCGGCGGCGAGCCGCTCGTACCGGCCGGAGTGCTCGGAGGCACCGTGCACCACCTGCACGGTGGCCCGGACGTCGCCGTCCGGCTGCCACCGCCGGTGGGTCACGCGCACTCCCCCGGCGCTCTCGATGACGTGCAGGTCGCCGGACGTCGTCGTCACGGTCGCTCCTCTCGATGGGGTGCTGGGCACGTCCGGTACCGGCCGCGCGGTACCGGGGGTCAGCTGGCCTTCTTGCGGGCCCGCTTCTTCGGCGCGCCGGCCGCGGCGACCGCCTCGGGGTCGAGGATCTTCGCCAGGAAGCGGCCGGTGTGGCTCTCCGGCACCGTGGCGACGAACTCCGGCGGCCCCTCGGCGACGACGGAACCGCCGCGGAACCCGCCCTCGGGACCCATGTCGATCAGCCAGTCGGCGCTCTTGATCACGTCGAGGTTGTGCTCGATGACGATCACCGAGTTGCCCTTGTCGACCAGGCCCTGGATCACCTGCAGCAGCTTGTTGATGTCCTCGAAGTGCAGTCCGGTGGTCGGCTCGTCGAGGACGTAGATCGTCCGGCCGTTGGACCGCTTCTGCAGCTCGCTGGCCAGCTTGACCCGCTGCGCCTCGCCACCGGAGAGCGTGGTGGCCGGCTGCCCCAGCCGGACGTAGCCCAGGCCGACGTCGGTCAGGGTGCGCAGGTGCCGGGAGATCGCCGGGATGGCCTCGAAGAAGTCCGCGGCCTCCTCGATCGGCATGTCGAGCACCTCGGCCACCGTCTTGCCCTTGTAGTGGACCTCCAGGGTCTCCCGGTTGAACCGGGCGCCCTTGCACACCTCGCACGGCACGTAGACGTCGGGCAGGAAGTTCATCTCGATCTTCAGCGTGCCGTCGCCGGAGCACGCCTCGCAGCGCCCGCCCTTGACGTTGAAGGAGAACCGGCCCGGCTGGTAGCCGCGGACCTTCGCCTCCGACGTGCTGGCGAACAGCTTGCGGACGTGGTCCCAGACCCCGGTGTAGGTGGCCGGGTTCGACCGCGGGGTGCGCCCGATCGGTGACTGGTCGACACCGACCACCTTGTCCAGCTGGTCGAGCCCGGTGATGGTGCGGTGCCGACCGGGGACCATCCGGGCGCGGTTCAGCTCGTTGGCCAGCGTCGTGTAGAGGATGTCGTTGACCAGGCTGGACTTGCCCGACCCCGACACCCCGGTCACGGCGACGAGCACGCCCAGCGGGAAGGCCACGTCGATGCCGCGCAGCGTGTTCTCCCGGGCGCCCTTCACGACCAGCTCGCGGCCGGGCGTGGGCTCCCGGCGGACCTTCGGCACGGTGATCTCCCGGCGACCGGAGAGGTACTGGCCGGTGATCGACCGCTCGCTGGCCAGCAGGTCGTCGACGCTGCCGCTGACCACCACCTCACCACCGTGCTCACCGGCACCGGGGCCGATGTCGACCACCCAGTCGGCGGTGCGGATCGTGTCCTCGTCGTGCTCGACCACGATCAGGGTGTTGCCCATGTCGCGGAGCCGGACGAGGGTCTCGATGAGCCGGACGTTGTCGCGCTGGTGCAGCCCGATCGAGGGCTCGTCGAGCACGTAGAGGACGCCGACCAGCCCCGAGCCGATCTGGGTGGCCAGCCGGATGCGCTGCGCCTCGCCACCGGCCAGCGTCGCGGCCGGGCGGTCGAGGGACAGGTAGTCGAGCCCGACGTCGACCAGGAAGGACAGCCGGGCCTGGATCTCCCGGAGCACCCGGTCCGCGATCGCCCGCTCACGCTCGCCGAGCTCCAGCACGCCCAGCCACTCGGAGGCCTCGCCGATCGACAGGCCGGTGACCTCGGCGATCGAGCGGCCGTTGAGCTTGACCGCGAGGATCTCCGGCTTCAGCCGGGTGCCGTGGCAGACGGGGCACGGCACGTCGCGCATGTAGCCCTCGTACTTGTCCTTCATGAACTCGCTGTCGGTGTCCTCGTGACGGCGCTCGAGGAAGGGCAGCACGCCCTCGAAGGCGGCGTAGTAGCTGCGCTCGCGGCCGTAGCGGTTCTTGTACCTCACGTGCACCTGGTCCGGGGAGCCGTGCAGCACGGCCTTCTGCACCTTGGCCGGCAGCTGCTCCCACGGCGTGTTGATCGAGAAGCCGATCATGTCGGCCAGCCCGCCGAGCAGCCGCTGGAAGTACTCGTTGCTCATCGAGCCGGCCCACGGCGCGATGGCGCCCTCGCCCAGGCTCTTGCCCGGGTCGGGAACGACGAGGTCGGGGTCGACCTCCTTGCGGGTGCCGATGCCGGTGCACTCCGGGCAGGCGCCGAACGGCGAGTTGAAGGAGAACGAGCGGGGCTCGAGCGCCTCGAAGGAGAGCCCGTCGTCGATGCAGGCCAGGTGTTCGGAGAAGGTGCGCTCGCGCTGCGGGTCGTCCTCGGGCAGGTCGACGAAGTCGAGCACGACCAGGCCGCCGGCCAGACCCAGCGCGGTCTCGACCGAGTCGGTCAGCCGCCGCTTCGCGCTCTCCTTGACGGTGAGCCGGTCGACGATCACCTCGATCGTGTGCTTCTCCTGCTTCTTGAGCTTCGGCGGCTCGGTCAGCGGGTGCACGGTGCCGTCGACCCTGACCCGGGAGAAGCCCTGGGTCTGCAGCGAGCTGAACAGGTCGACGTACTCGCCCTTGCGCGCCCGCACGACGGGGGCGAGCACCTGGAACCGGGTGCCCTCCTCCATGGCCAGCACCTGGTCGACGATCTGCTGCGGCGTCTGCCGGGCGATCGGCTTGCCGCAGTTGGGGCAGTGCGGCTGACCGGCCCGGGCGTACAGCAGCCGCAGGTAGTCGTAGACCTCGGTGATGGTGCCGACGGTCGACCGGGGGTTGCGGTTGGTCGACTTCTGGTCGATCGACACCGCCGGCGAGAGGCCCTCGATGAAGTCGACGTCGGGCTTGTCCATCTGCCCGAGGAACTGGCGTGCGTAGGCCGACAGCGACTCGACGTAGCGGCGCTGGCCCTCGGCGAAGATCGTGTCGAAGGCCAGGCTGGACTTCCCCGACCCGGAGAGCCCGGTGAACACGATCATCGCGTCACGGGGCAGGTCGAGGTGGACGTCCTTGAGGTTGTGCTCTCGGGCGCCGCGGACGACGAGCCGGTCCATGTGATCCCTGTCGGTCGCAGTGGTTCGTTGCTGGTCAGCGCGCGGGGCGAGGACCAGTGGTGCAGTGCTCGGCTAGAGCCGCGAGGAGGTCATCGCCGGGTGGAACGAGCTGCCGGGGAGCGGGCTTCCCGGACGCGGTGTCGGCTCCGTCTCCCCCGCCGGACCCTCCCGCGCCCGCGGCGTGCACCCGGTCAGCCGGTGAACGCTCGCGGGTCGAACACGGGCGCGTGCCGGCGCCAGGGCAGGCGGCGCTCGAGCTCACCGGCCAGCCAGAGTAGTCGCGTCTCGGACCCTGCCGGCCCGACCAGTTGCACCGACGTGGGGAGCCCGGCACGGCCGGGGCCGGCGGGCAGGACCAGCGCCGGCAGCCCGGCCAGGTTCCAGGCCGAGGTCCACGGTGCCCAGCGGGCGTTGGCGGTGACGTTGGCCAGGAAGCCGCGTTCGTGCCAGGGCCGGGCGGCCAGCGGCGGGCCGGCGACGACCGGGGTGACGAGCACGTCGACGTCGTCGAAGAACGCCTCCATCCGGGCGCGGAAGGCATCTGCGGTGCGCGGGCGCACGAGACCGGCGCGACGGACCCAGCGGCCGAGCCGGGCGTGCGTGCGGCTACGCGGCTCGATCGCCTGCCGGTCGAGGCCCAGGCCCTCCGCGTCGACGTCGGCGCCGGCCAGCCAGCGGGCCACCGTGCCCAGTGCCGCGGCCGGGGTGACCACCGGTTCGCGGGTGACCACGGTGTGCCCGGCCGCCCGCAGCTCGGCGACGACGGCGTCCACCGCGGCGCGCCCGGCGGCGTCCAGCCGCACCGCCGGGACGGGCGAGCGGGTGGCGACGGCGATCCGCAGCGGACCGCCGTGCACCGGTGGCTCCGGCTCGGCTCCGGACAGCACCGAGAAGCCGGTGCGGAGGTCGTCGACGGTGGTGGCCAGCACGCCGTTCTCTGCCATGCCGAACCAGGAGTTCACCCCGACCGGCCCGGGCACGACTCCCCGGCCGGGCTTCAAGGTGACCAGGCCGCAGGCGGCGGCAGGCAGCCGGAGGGAGCCCATCCCGTCGTTGCCGTGCGCCAGCGGCACCACCCCGGCTGCGACGGCGGCCGCGCTGCCCCCGGACGACCCGCCGGAGGAGCGTGCGGTGTCCCAGGGGTTGCGGGTGACGGTGCCCGGCCCGTCGGTGGCGGAGTAGAGGCACAGCTCCGGCACCCGGCTGATCCCGACCACCACCGCCCCGGCGGCGCGGAGCCGGGCGACCACCTCGTGGTCCTCGCCGGCGGGCTGCGGGAGGTGCGCGAGCGAGCCGTCGGTGGCCGCCTCGCCGGTGACGGCGACGTTGTCCTTGACCGCGATCGGCACGCCCGCGAGCGGCAACGCGGCCCGGTCGGGGGATGCGTCGACCCCGGCGGCCTCGGCGAGCGCGGCCTCGGTGCGCACCACCCGGAAGGCACCGATCCGGGCCTCGACGTCGGCCAGGTGGCGCAGGTGCGCCCGGACCACGTCGACCGCGGACAGCTCACCGGACCGGACCCGTGCCGCGAGCTCGGTGGCCGGCAGCCCGACCACCCCGGGGAGCAGCGGAGCGGGTGCGGAGCCTGCACTAGCGTCCATGCCGTCGAACCTAGACGGGCCCACCGACAGTCTCAGATCGGAGTGCGATGAGCGGCCACGCCTACACCGGCGACGTCGAGGTCGGCGGGCCCGCCGACACCCGCGAGCTCCCCGGCCTGACCATCACCAAGCTGGCGGTCAGCGAGATGGCGAACAACGTCTACCTGCTCACCAGCCCCGCCACCGGCGAGTCGCTGCTGGTCGACGCCGCGGCCGAGCCGGCGGCGCTGCTGGCGCTGATCGGGGACGCCGACGTGCGCACCGTGGCGACCACGCACGGGCACTGGGACCACCACCGCGCGCTGCCCGAGGTCGTCGAGGCCACCGGTGCGGCCACGGTCGCCCACCCGGCGGACGCCGCCGACCTGCCGGTGCCGGTGACCCGCCCGGTCGAGCACGGCGACACCGTGCCGGTCGGTGACCAGGTGCTCGAGGTGGTGCACCTGCGCGGGCACACGCCGGGCAGCATCGCGCTGGTGTGGCACGGCCCGGGGGACGCGGGCACGCACGTCTTCACCGGCGACAGCCTGTTCCCCGGTGGGGTGGGCAACACCCAGTCCGACGCCGAGCGGTTCACCAGCCTGGTCGACGACGTGGAGCACCGGCTGTTCGACGTCCTGCCCGACGACACCTGGGTCTACCCCGGCCACGGCAAGGACACCACCCTCGGCGCCGAACGCCTCCAGCTCCCGGAGTGGCGCGCCCGCGGCTGGTGACCGGTCAGTGCACCGGTTCGGCCGTCGCCTCCCGACTCGCCAGCCGCTCGCGCAGACCGGCCAGTCGGCGTTGCTTCGCGGCGCCCAGGCCCCAGCCCAGCAACGTGAACTGCGCGTAGACCACCGCTGAGGTCAGGATGGAGTACACCCGCACGTCCAGCCGCCCCAGCGCCGTGGCCAGCACGACCCCACCGAGCAGGACGACGCCGAGCGCCGCGGCACCTGCGGCCAGCAGCACCATCCGCCGCCGGTGCCGGGCCTGCACCCGAGCCAGCAGCGGCAGCCACTCCCCCGCGTCCGCCTCCGCGGGCAGCCGCCCGGTGCGGGTCGCCGTCCAGAACGGCCGCATCCGCTGCCGCTCACCCGCACGCACGCGGTGTCGCTGCTGCCAGCGGGGCAGTGACCAGCCGCTCACCCAGCCGACCACCGGCCCCAGAGCCGGCACCATCACCGTGCTCCAGTCCACCGACCCGTCACCCAGCTGCAGCTGGACGACCACCACGAGCGCCACGGCCAGAGCAGTCGACCCGCCCAGCACGGCGACGACCACCGACACCCGCCTGCCCGGCGGCAACGCACGCACGCGCTGCACGGCTCGGTCGACCCGTCCGTCCGGCATCCCACCTCCCGGTCTCGACAGCAGGTGATCATGGCGGTGGACCGGCCGGTCCGCGACCGCGGGCACGACCCCACCAGGAGGCCGTGCCCGAGCAGCCGCTAGTCCTCGAACAGCTCGACGAGCTCGTCGGCCGTCCCGGCGGCGTGCAGCGGGACGACGGCGATCGTCCACTCCGGCTGCCGGTCGTCGAGCTCGACCGCGAGGTCCCAGGCGGCCCGGGCGGTGAGCGGGCCGAAGCACGCGTCGTCCCCGTCCTCGCTCACGGAGATCTCGACCAGCCAGTTGTCGGACAGGTCCGCCGCCAGTTCGGCGAAGTCCGGCTCGGCGTCCTCGTCGGGCTCGGGAGCATCGGCCAGGACGGGGTAGACGAGCGCCATGCCGGCACGCTAGACCGCCGCGGCGCCCGGCGGGGGCCTCAGTACGCCGGGTCGAGGTACAGCAGGGCGTAGGCGGCCAGCCAGTGCTCGACCATGTAGTCGCTGCCGCTGACGTGCGGCATCGCCGCGGCGGCGTGCTCGGCGGCCGAGGCCAGCAGGGCGTCGGTGGAGCCCGGCAGCACCGCGGCCAGCCGGCGCAGGCACCAGGCCCGGCTGAGGTTGAGCCCGTGCAGGTGCGCCGTCTGCCCGTCGCTGGCGTCGCTGACCACCGCGGGGCCGAAGAGCGGACCGGCGGCGAGCCCGGGCAGGAACCCGGTCAGCCACGGGCCCGGCTCGGGCAGCACCTCGGTCATCAGCACGGCCTCGACCAGCGCCGGGGAGAGGAAGTCCGAGCCGGACGGCTCCCAGCGCACGGGCGCGTCGGTGTCCGCACCGAACCAGCGGCGAGCGGCGTCGGCCAGCGTCCCGTCCACCCCGGCGCGGCGGGCGGCCGGCAGCGACATCAGCAGACCGAAGGCACTGCTCGGGTGCAGGCCGGTGCGCACCGGGTAGGTCGCCGCCGGCAGCCAGCGCCCGAACGCGCCGAGGAAGTGGTCGGCCAGCGGCTGGAGGGTCGCGGCCCACCGGCGGACGTCGTCCGGTGCACCCGGCTCGGCGGACCAGGACGCCGCCTCCTCGACCAGGGTCAGCGCCCACGCCCAGCCGTACGGCCGCTCCCAGCCGGGGTGGGCGACCGCGTGCGCCACCTCGGCCGCGATCGACGACGTCGTCCAGTGCTCGTCGAGGACCGCCCGGACCTCGTCGGACGGCACCGCGTCCGGCGCCACCCGCAGCAGCCGGAGCAGCACCCAGTGCATCTCCACCGCGGAGTGCCAGTCGTAGCTGCCGTAGAACGCCGGGTGCCGGTCGCGCGGACGCACCGGGGCGTCACCGGGACGCCGGTAGTGCACGTACAGCCCGTTCGGGAACTCCTCCCGGACGGTGCGCAGCGCGGTCGCCGCCAGGCCCGGTGCGGCGGCCAGCAGCTCCGGGGTGGTCACCGGAGCCGTGTGGCCGGCACGGTGAGCCGGCCGTTCGCGGCGGCCGGCGTGCCGTCGCCGGCCGATGGCCCGGCCGGCAGCTCGGCCACCGCCGAGGTGTTCTGCGAGGTCGGCAGCCAGCGCCCCCACCAGCGCAGCACGTGCTCCAGCCGGGCCCGCCGGTGCTCCGGCCGGCCCGAGCGGGACAGCTCGTGCCCCTCCCCCGGGAACAGCAGCAGCTCGGTGGGCACCCCGCGGCGCTTGAGCTCGACGTAGAGCCGGGTGCCCTGCTCCAGCGGGCAGCGCCAGTCCTCCTCCGAGTGGATCACCATCGTCGGGGTGGTGATCCGGTGCGCCTGGGCCATCGGCGACTGGGCGGCGACCCGCTCGGGGTCGGTGCCCACGTACTCGTCGGGGAAGAAGAACCCGATGTCGGAGGAGCCGACGAAGCTGACCGGGTCGTTGAACGCCCGCTCGCTGATCCCGGCGACGAACCGGTCGGTGCGGCTGAGCAGCAGCGTCGTCATGTAGCCGCCGTAGGAGCCGCCCATGATCCCGACCCGGGAGGAGTCCAGCGCCGGGTCCTCCAGCGCGTGGTCGAGGAAGGCCACCACGTCGTCGGCGTCGAGCTCGCCCATGTGCTCCTTGATCACCCGGCCGTGCGCCTGGCCGTAGCCCGACGAGCCGCGCGGGTTGCACTTCACCACCGCGTAGCCGGCCTCGACGTAGGCCTGCGTCTCGTCGAACAGCGTCCAGCCGTACTGGGCGAACGGCCCACCGTGCACGGTGAGCAGCACCGGGTGCGGCCCCGGGCCGGACGGCGTGGTGACCCAGCCGTGCACCGGGTAGCCGTCGGGGGCGGCCGCGGTGACCTCCCGCATCCGGTGCAGCCGGCCGGTGGCCTGCAGCGGGGCACCGAACCCGGTGAGCAGCCGCCGCCGGCCCGGGGTGATCGCGATCAGCTCGCCGGCCGAGCGGTCGTGGGCGACGGTGGCCACGACCACGCCGCCGCCCACGCCGATGCCGCGCACCGTGTACGGCCCGTCGACCAGCGCCTCCGGTGCGCCGCCGGACAGCGGCACCCGCAGCAGCTCGACCGCGCCCCGCCGCTGGACGCCGAGGAACGCCGCCCCACCGGCGACCACGGTGGCCGGCGTCTCGTCGCCGCGGTCGTGGTCCTCGGGGTCCAGCAGGGGCACGACCGGCCCGCCGGCGGCGCTGACCTTCGCCAGCGTGGTGTTGCGGCCGACGAAGTCCCGGCCCAGCGGGCCGAGGTCCGGGATCGCGGAGAGGTAGATCGTGCTGCCGGCCGGGTCGTCCGGGTCGTAGGCGGGGTGCGCGCAGCTCGACCGCGAGTCGGTGACCTTGCGCAGGCCGGTGCCGTCGGGCCGGACGACGTACACGTCGGTGACCCGGTCGAGGTCGGCGCCCTCGTGCCGGGCGGAGACGAAGGCCAGCTCGGTGCCCTCCGGGCTCCAGGCCACGTCGGCGTCGTCGGCGTCGCCGTCGGTCACCTGGAACGGCGGGCTGAGCTCGGCCGCGTCGTCCTCGCCCTCGGCCGGCAGGTCGACCACGAACACGTGCGGGCGGCGGTCGTTGGTGAAGCCGACCCCGTCGGCGCGGTACTTCAGCGTGGTGATCAGCCGGGGCGCCTCTGCCGCCGGCGGGACGTCGTCCTCGGTGCCGTAGCGGCCCTCCTCGGGCACCCGCGCGGTGTAGGCGATCCGCCGGGAGTCCGGCGACCAGACCGGCACGCCGGCGCCGAGGTGGTGGTCGGTCAGCGTGCGCGCGGTGCCGCCGGCGACCGGGAGCACGTGCAGCTGCGGGCTGCCCTTCGGCTCGGCGGCCAGGTAGGCCAGCCAGCGCCCGTCCGGGGAGAACACCGGCGCGGAGTCCCGGTGCCCGTGGGTGAGCGGCCGGGCCGGCGCGGACCCGTCGGTCGGCACGGTCCACAGCTGGCTGCGGTACTCGTCGGCGTCGAGGTCCGGCCGGCTGACCGCGACGACGGCGGTCCGCCCGTCCGGGGACACCGTGGGCACGCCGGGGACGCGCAGCAGGGAGAGGTCGGTGGGCCGCATGCCCGGCACGCTAGTCCAGCGGGGTCACCGCGAGATGATGAGCACCGCTAACGGGTGAGGTCCTAGGGTGCGCACATGACGCGACGTGTGTTCTCCGGTGGCCAGGTGCTCGACGGGACGGGCGGGCCCGCGGCCCGCGGCGACGTGGCCGTGCAGGACGGCCGGATCGTCGAGGTGGGGGTCGGGCTGGACGGCGACGAGGTCGTCGACTGCACCGGCGCCACCCTGCTGCCCGGCCTGTTCGACTGCCACGTGCACGTGATGCTCAGCGGCGTCGACATGATGCGGCTGCTGCAGACGCCGTTCAGCTACGGCTTCTACGAGGCGGTGCACAACCTGCGTCGCACCCTCGCCCAGGGCATCACCAGCGTGCGGGACGCCGGTGGCGCGGACCTCGGCGTGGCCCAGGCCGTCCGGGACGGGCTGATCGCCGGCCCCCGGATGCAGATCGCGATCAGCATGCTGTCCCAGACCGGTGGGCACGGCGACGGCTGGCACGTCTGCGGCGCCGAGGTGCCGCTGATGGGTCCGCACCCGGGCCGGCCGGACACCGTGGTCGACGGCGCCGACGAGATGCGCCGGACCGTGCGGGAGCTGCTGCGTGCCGGCGCCGACGTGATCAAGGTGGCCACCAGCGGCGGCGTGCTCTCGGCCCGGGACGACCCGCGGCACCCGCACTTCCGCCCCGCCGAGCTCGACGTGCTGGTCGAGGAGGCGGTCGCCGCGGGGGTGTTCGTGATGGCGCACGCCCAGGGCGCGGAGGGGATCAAGGCCGCCGTCCGGGCCGGGATCCGCTCGATCGAGCACGGCATCTACCTCGACGACGAGGCGATCGAGCTGATGCTGGCGCACGGCACGTGGCTGGTGCCCACCCTCGCGGCGCCGCGGGCCGTGCTCACCGCCGCCGCGGCCGGGGCGTCGCTGCCCGAGGCGGTGGTCGAGAAGGCCCGCTCGGTGCAGGCGGTGCACGACGAGTCGGTCCGCCGTGCGGTCGAGGCGGGGGTGAAGGTGGCGATGGGCACCGACAGCGGGGTCGGCCCGCACGGGGACAACCTCACCGAGCTGGCACTGATGACCGGCTGCGGCATGACGCCGGAGCAGGCCTGGCACGCGGCCACCCTGTCGGCGGCCCAGCTGCTCGGGGTGGCGGGCGAGCTGGGCAGCCTGGAGGTGGGCAAGCGGGCCGACGTCGTCGTCCTGGACGGCGACGCGTCCGACCTGACCGGCCTCTCCGGCCGGGTGCGGGAGGTCTGGCGGGACGGCGTGCTGGTGGCCGCCGGCGGCGCGACCGTCGAGGCGGGGACACTGCCGCCCCGCTGACCGCCTCGCCCCGGCGGCCCGGACGGGCCGGGATGTGCTGACCGCATCGCCCCGGGGGGGGGGGGGGGGGGGGGGGGGGGGGGGGGGGGGGGGGGGGGGGGGGGGGGGGGGGGGGGGGGGGGGGGGGGGGGGGGGGGGGGGGGGGGGGGGGGGGGGGGGGGGGGGGGG